>CALDOI010000038.1 GCA_937912115.1 uncultured Bacteroidota bacterium
GTCGAGCTGGACGGTCGCTATCTAGTCGAGCTGGACGGTCGCTATCTAGTCGAGCTGGACGGTCGCTATCTAGTCGAGCCAGACGGCCGTCTGGCTTTACTATGGAAGCGGATTCTATTATTATTATGGCATGAAGATGATTTGGCATTAATATATATTCATCTAATATTAATTCTTTTCGTATTTTAAAAGAAGTGAGCCATTCGATATCGGCAATTATTCCAAAATCGGAAGGTATTAATACGTTGTTTTCAATTTCCCCGAAAATACAATCTCTATTTTCCGTAACTATCGTGACGAAATAGTGGCCATTTCCTGAATAATCCCAGTTTTGTAATCGGTTTGATTCAATCCTGTATTTTCCTTTGAACAGAGTCATCTATGCAGTTTTACTTATAGTATGAATTACTATCTATAAGAATATTTTGATCATTCTTGTACAGCGCATAATTAAATCCAGGTTGTAAACAATAAGCACCGGTTTCACCTTTTTTATTAACTGCAATAAATCCAATTTGGTATTTTTTATGATCGGGAACTTTTTTTACAATTCTCAATACAGCTTCTTCAACAGCTTGTTGTGGTGTTCTGCCATTACGCATTAACTCAACCACTAAAAACGATCCTACTGTTTTCATAACAAGTTCGCCCATCCCGGTTGCAGTTGCCGCCCCAATTTCATTATCTACAAAAAGGCCGGCTCCAATAATTGGTGAATCACCAACTCTTCCTCTCATTTTAAATCCCATCCCACTGGTTGTGCATGCTCCGGCAATGTCTCCATCAGAGTTAACTCCCAATAGACCAATGGTATCATGGTAACTATTTGGTTCATTCTCCCAGTTTGGTTTTGGATTGTAACCGGTTTCGATTAATTCTTCTTTCCATGCTTTTTCGGTTAAAGGTGTTAATAGATTTTCTTTTTTGAATCCATTTTCCAAAGCAAATTGAAGAGCTCCTTCACCCGATAGCATCACATGAGGAGTACTATCCATCACTAGTCGAGCCACCGAGATAGGATGCATTATGTTTTCCAGAAAACAAACTGAGCCAGCATTTCCATCTGGGCCCATTATTGATGCATCTAATGTAACATGACCTTCTCTATCAGGGTAACCACCAATACCAACGCTCCTGTTATTGGGATCAGCTTCGGGTATCCAAACTCCCTGTTCCACAGCATCAACAATACTCCCTCCATTAACCAGCACCTGCATTGCAGCTTCATTGGCTTCAATTCCGTGATTCCAGGTTGAGATAAATAAAGGTAAGTTATCAGTTTTTAGATCAAGTGGTAAAATACTACTTTGCGACTTTATTATATTTGGGACTAAAGACAGTGCACCAACTGCAGCGACTCTTTCAATAAATTTTCTTCTGTCAATCATTTTATTTACATTAATCCAATAAGGAATTACATTGCAAATTATGCAATTTTATTCGGTTTATATCCTGATATGCCATAAAAAGCTATGTATAAGTAACTGAATACAGGTATAATAAATGACATGTGCACTCCATAACTATCAGCTACAGCTCCCATCATTAGTGGTAGTATTGCTCCCCCTAATATCATCATAACCAATAGGGAAGACCCCTGGCTTGTATATTTACCCAATCCCGAAATCGCCAAGGTGAAAATGTTTGACCACATTATTGAATTAAATAATCCTATTGCAATTATTGTCCATAGTGCAATACTACCTGTTGAGTTAAGTGCAATAATCAGGAAAATTAGGTTTATTCCGGCGAATACGTAGAGAGTTCTATGTGGTAATGATTTTCCAATAAAGAATCCGATGAGATTAATTGCAAGGAAAATCAAATAAATTAATGCAGCATCAAAACTTGTGGTTAAGCCAAGTATCACAAAAGCCAATATTGAAATTGAAGGCATTACTAATAATTTAACCCATCTTTTTGAATTGCTTAAAGACACAGCACCAAGAAACCGTCCAATCATTTGTCCTCCCCAATAAATAGAAACATAAATACTAGCCTCAGCATCGGAAAAACCACCAATTTCAGGTAGGTTTAAATAACTAATCAGCATGCTTCCAATACTTACCTCGCCTCCAACGTACATAAAAATAGCAATCATTCCAAATACAAGCTGACGGTGTTTCAATGCACCAAATCCGGGAGTTACTTCAGCGGGATTCGTAAACCTTGGCAATGGTGTAAAGGTGATTGCAATTGCCATTAGTACAAATATTCCGGCAAAAAATAAATATGGGATTTTAACCGCATCCGATCCTGCTGATTCTTTAAAAAATGTAAAAATTAGAAAGCCACCGAGTACTGGTGCAATAGTAGTTCCAAGTGAGTTGAAGCCCTGTGCAAGGTTTAATCGTGATGAAGCTGATTCTGGCGATCCCAGAATTGCAACATATGGATTTGCAGCTATTTGCAATAAGGTAAAACCAAGTCCCATTACAAATAATGCCGACAAAAAGAAGCCATACATATGAAACTGTGCTGCCGGATAAAATAGTAGTGCGCCAACTCCGGAAACTAATAATCCAGTTATTATTCCTTTTTTATATCCTATCTTATTAATTGGGTCACCATGAGTTACTGATATGATGAAGTAAACCAACGACCCCGCGAAATAGGATGTAAAAAAAGCAAATTGAATGAGCATCGCCTTTGTGTGAGTAAGGTCGAAAGATCCTCTGAGATAGGGTATAAGAATGTCGTTTAATGCGGTCATAAATCCCCACATAAAAAACAAAAATGTAAGGCTGACAAAGGCAGTTCTGTATGAATTTGATTTGTTTTTGTTCATCAGTAATTACAATAATAAACCATGAAATTATTTGGATTAATTAGGGTGATAAATAGTTAATTATAACAATAACTAATTTGAAAGCAATTGCTTTACAATCCCCGAGACTGTTTTATTATCTGCTTTCCCCACAAGTTGTTTACTTGCCATACCCATAACACGGCCCATATCTTTCATTGTGGATGAACCTGTATCTTCAATTATTTTTTTGATTATAGCAACAATTTCTTCCTCGCTCATTTGTTCAGGTAAATACTTTTCGATTATAGAGGCCTGATAAATTTCATCTTCTGCCAGTTCACCACGATTTTGCTCTCTATAAATAATTGCTGATTCTTTACGTTGCTTTACAAGCTTTTGTAACAAGGTAAGTTCAACACTTTCGGGTATCTCGACCCCACCGACTTCAGTACCTGTTTTTTCTAATAGTAAAGCTGCTTTTATAGCTCTCAGTGCTTCAAGTTTTCTTTTATCGCGGGCAAGCATGGCCTGCTTAATATCATTATTAATTGTGATTTCAAGACTCATAGTTTCAATTTTTACATGCAAATATACTCATATTGGCATAGAAAAATTTATACTTAAGACTAAATTAAGGAATTAGAAAAAGAGTAAGAATATTTAGTATCGACTAATCCACATTATCATGTAAGAATGAATTATCAGATTTTATCACGGGTTGATTTTTTGAATCTTCGCCCAATGTAAATCTTGATATTGATGACTCAGCCGAATAATCCTTATCATCGAGTTGTACTTTCTTTCTGATGTATGCAGGCTCATTTTCATATTCAGCTATTTTTTCATGAGATCGTAAATTGATACTCAGGTTTTTTAGTTTATTCACTCTTTCAGCTGCATTTTTCGAAATACTGTCATCATCAGTTTGAGGATTTGGTTTAGTCTCTTCAATTGTCTCTGGGGTTTTTGAAGACACAGTATGACCAATACTCAAATATGGTTCGTTCGATCGTCTTATTAATGAAGATAGATTAGGTGTTGACCGAACTATTGGAACTTCAATATCCTGTTGTTCATTTTCGATATCCCCAAGTGAATGAACTATCTTACTTTCTTTATCTTCTATTTTAAAAGAAGGAATTATTTCAGGAGTAATTTTTTTAATTTCTAGTATTTCATCCTCTTTTGTTTCAATTGAAGTTGATTGTGTTGGATTCGACTTAGTTGGGTATGTTTTATTTCCATTACCCACAACACCAACAACGGTACTTTCTTTTTCCGGTTCTTTCTTTATAGTATCAAAACCAGTAGCAATAATTGTAATTCCCACGCTATTACCTAGCGATTCATCTTTACCAACTCCCCAAATAGTTTCGGCTTCGTTACCGCTCTCTTTTTGAACATAGTCGGTTATTTCAGTAATCTCATCCATGGTAATGTCTTCAGTACCAGTTGTGATATATAGGAGTATGTCGGTTGCTCCAGCAATTTCGTTATCATTTAGTAGTGGAGACTTCATTGCTTCGTCGATTGCCTTGTAAGCACGATTTTCACCTTCAGCTCTTGCTGATCCCATTATTGCTTTACCACTGTCCTTAATTACAGTTCTTACATCTTCAAAATCAACATTTACATATCCAGTAACAGTAATAAGTTCGGCAATACCTTTAGCTGCCGACGACAGTACATTATCAGCCTGAGCAAATGCTTCGGCCAATACTAAATTTCCAAATTGCTCGCGTAATTTATCGTTACTGATTACAAGCAGTGCGTCAACATATTTCTTCAATTCGCTAATGCCCAATTCCGCTTGTTGTTTCCTTCTTCGGCCTTCAAATCCAAAAGGTAGAGTAACAATACCAACAGTAAGGATATTCATTTCGCGTGCCAACTTTGCAATTACGGGTGCGGCACCGGTTCCTGTACCACCTCCCATTCCTGCTGTAATAAATAGCATTTGAGTAGTGCCATCGTTCAAAAGTTCCTTGATTTTTTCAATGGAATCTTCTGCCGATGATTTTCCAACCTCAGGATTTGCTCCTGCACCTAAACCACCTTTGTCACCAATTTCAATTTTTATTGGAACAGGACTTGATTCTAGAGCTTGTAAGTCGGTGTTACATACTGCAAACTCAACGCCGGTTATTCCTTGCTTAAACATATGGTTTACAGCGTTAGAACCGCCGCCGCCAACTCCTAATACTTTAATTATAGAGGGGTGTTGTTTTGGTTGAAATGTAATCATATCAGTCATAGTGTTTTTGGACATATTAAAAATAAACTATTTGATAAGTTTGGTGTGTTTATTTATTAGTAGTTTTTAACAATGAAAAGTTAATTCAATTTTACTCCGAAGTATCACTTTCAAACCAGTCTTTTAATGATTTTAAAAATCTGGCGGTACCGGTTTCACCTGAAATATCTTTTTCTTTTTTCCTTACTTTCTTTTTACCTTTTGTGTTGAGTTCAGCAGTTTCATCAACTTTAAGAAGTAATGATTTTCCTTCTTTTACTTTTTCATAATCAAATCTTGAGATACCTTCAATCACTAAACCAACTCCGGTTGCATACATGGGGCTGGCCATTTCGTCAACAACATCATTTGCAAGATGTTCATTTGGGTAACCTATACGAGTGGCCATTCCTGTTATAAATTCGGTAAGTTGGTCGATATGCTTTAGCTGTGCACCTCCACCGGTAAGTACGATACCCGCAATTAATTTTTTTTCGAAACCAGAATTCTTAATCTCAAAATATATCTGTTCAACAATTTCCTCCATTCTGGCCTGAATTATGGAAGCCAGATTTTTAAGGGTAATTTCCTTTGGGGGCCTGCCTCTTAGCCCGGGAATAGCAACAACTTCATCATCGCGATTTTCACTTGCAAGTGCAGAACCAAATTTTACTTTTAATTCTTCAGCATGTTTTTTGATGATGGTGCAGCCTTCCTTAACATCTTCGGTAACTACATCCCCTCCAAACGGAATTACAGCTGAGTGTCGGATTATGTTATCCTGAAAAATAGCAATATCAGTTGTGCCACCCCCAATATCAACAAGCACTACTCCGGCTTCTTTTTCCTCTTCACCAAGTACCGCCTCAGCAGATGCTATAGGCTCAAGTATTAGGTTTACCATTTCAAGATCAGCCTTTTTAATGCATTTATAAATATTTTTGGCAGAAGCTGTTTGTCCGATGATTATGTGGAAGTTAGCCTCCAGATTATTTCCTAACATACCTACGGGTTCTCGTATACCACTTTCATTGTCAATTATGTAATCCTGAGGGATAACATCAATGATTTCCTCCCCGGGAGCCATGCTGAGTTTGTACATGTTATGGGTTAAGCTATCAATTTCTTCGATGCTTATCTCCTTGTCATCATCATCACGAATAATATTACCACGATGTTGATGACTTTTTATATGCTGTCCGGCAATTCCAACATTAACATATTTTATTGCAACACCCGACTTCTCCTCAGCCTGTTTTACAGCTTTGCGAATCGACTGAACAGTATTTTCTATATTAGCTACAACCCCACGTTTAACCCCAATGGATTCAGTTTTACCGTAACCCAGTATTTCTATTTTTCCATATTCGTTTTTTCTACCTACTATGCAGGCTATTTTTGTAGTTCCTATGTCAAGTCCGACAATTATTTCAGATTCCATACGATTATTTTTTAGTGCAAACTATTTGATCTTTATATGTTAGGTTGATTACGTTATATTTATTCCAGTCGCTTGATATCATATTCTTTCGATAAAAGGCGTCTAAATTATTAAGTTTTGATATTGCATTGTCAAGTTTCCCGAATTTAATAATATGATCACCCAGTTCAGGAATGAGGTCGTATTCGCCTTTGCTGTTGTAGTAAATCTGATTTATTTGTGATGCTAGCAACTTATTTTTATTAATGAGTTTTGTGAGAAAGAATAATTCCTTAAAAATTGTATTGGTGTAGATTGTATCGTGAATATTATCATTAAATCCAACCAATTTATCAACTATATATCCATTAGCGATAAGTACCCTTGGAGTATAATGTTTGCTGGTAGGTATAAAATCGCCATTGTTATCAAGATATGTGCTTTCTCCATCTTTATTGAAAATACGGATAATGGGATTTTTCTCTTTAATGTTTATTAGTAACTTCCCATCCAGCGTTAGATAGCTATCAACTTCTTCAATGTAAGGATTATTAATTAATCTTCGTTCAATAATGCTTGGGTTAATATCTTTAACTGCGAGGTTCTTAATGCTGTCGATATCATTAATTGTTGCCATAATAATATCACGTTCCAAAAAACCATCTAAAGTATTACGATAAATTTTAACTTCAATATTTGCTACATGGTTATCTTGGTATTTAATAAATATAAATCCGGTAAGAACAAGCAATGCAATTGCTGTTAAAGTGAAAAGCGATATTTTAATTATTCTAATCAATTTTTTATAAGTTCAGTTTCTATTTTTCCCACAAGAAGTCCGATATCTCCAGCCCCCATTGTAAGCAAAACCTCAGGTTTGTTATTCGATATGTATTCTAATGTTTCATGCTTGCTTAATAATTGACTTTTTGTGCCTATTATACTATCAAGAATTATTGAGGATGAAACTCCCTCTATGGGTTTTTCGCGTGCCGGATAGATATCCAATAAAATTATCTCATCAAGTCTACTTAGCTCAATTGCAAATTCGTTCGAAAAGTCACGGGTTCTGCTATATAAATGGGGTTGAAATATTCCGGTTATTTTTTTATCAGGATAGAGTTTTTTTACTGCGGATATTGTAGCTTTTATTTCTTCGGGATGGTGAGCATAATCATCAATGTAGATTAGATCCTCGTTATTAATTCTATAATCCATTCTGCGTTCTACACCTGCAAACGACTCTATTCCTTTTTTTATAGCATCAAGAGTAAGCCCTACTTCGACAGCGATTGACACTGCAGCCAAAGTATTCTCGATATTGTGAATACCGGGAACTTGAATTTCTACATCAAATATCTTTCCTGACTGAGTAACAATGTCGATTACAAATTTTCCATATTCAACACGAATATTAGCTGCATGAATTGATGCGGTTTTTTCGGCATCATATGTAAGTTTTTTGCAAGCTAATTCATTAAATGCATCCAGTTTTGAATTATATATTAGGATTCCGTCAGGCCTAAGCTTTTTTGCAAATTCGATAAAAGTTGATTTTATATCCGCATGATCATTATATATATCCAAATGATCTTCATCGGTTGACGAAATTACTGCAATATTAGGGTCAATTTGAAGTAGAGATCTATCGTATTCATCTGCCTCAATAATAAGGTAGTCAGTAGATTTAGAGAGGATTAAATTTGTGTTGTAATTTCGGCATACTCCTCCTACAAATGCTGTGATGTTAACTCCTGCATTTTTTAATAAATGAGCTGTTAAAGCCGAGATACTTGTTTTGCCATGTGTTCCGGCGATGGCAATTGTATTGTAATCCCTTGTGATTTTTCCAATAAGCTCAGCTCTTTTTATGATTGGGGTTTCTTTTCTTATGAAGTAGTTTAGTTCAATGTTATCTTTAGGTATAGCTGGTGTGTATACTACTAAACTAACATTATCAGGAATTTCACTAGTATCGGGTTCAAAATGAATGATCATTCCTTCATTTTTAAGTTCATCAGTCAGTTTACTTGGTTGAAGGTCATAACCATAAATTTGCGCCCCTATATTATTGCACCAACGCGCAAGAGCACTCATGCCTATGCCACCTATTCCAAGGAAATATATTATGTCGTTACGTACAATCATTTTTCTTTTGTCAGTTTTAGTACCTCACCAGCAATATCTGCAGCAGCATTTGGATAGCTAAAAGATGCGAGATTAGCAATTATTGATTCCTGAAGTGAATGATTTTCAACCAGAGCTTTAACAACAACAGGTAATTTTTCAATAGCTTCAGATTCAGTAACAATTAAACCAGCCTCTCCATCAACAAGCGACATTGCATTTTTTGTTTGATGATCCTCAGCTGCTGATGGCAGAGGTATATATATAGCGGGCTTTTTAGCAGCAATAATTTCCGCAATCGCAATTGCCCCGGCTCTTGATATTATGAAGTCTGATGCCGTATATGCCATATCCATCTTTTGAATAAATTCATAAATAGCAACATCTTTATTTTCTCCAACCGATTCTTTTGCCAGTTCATAAGTGCTGCTACCTGTTTGCCATATTATTTGAAGTCCAAGTTCAAGAAGTTTCTTTATATTTTCAGCTATAGCAATATTAATTCGTTGTGCCCCCTGGCTTCCTCCAATTATTAACAGAGTCTTTTTTGTCTGTTTCAAATTGAAAAATTCAAGACTCTCTTTTTTTGTTGGAGTTAGATTTTGAATTTCCTTACGGATGGGATTTCCGGTAATAACAATCTTTTCATTGGGAAAATATTTTTCCATTTCAGGATACGACACACATACTTTGGTTACACTTTTAGCCAGTAACTTATTGGTAACCCCGGGAAAAGCATTTTGCTCATGAATTAGTGTGGGGATTTTTTTCTTCGAGGCAACATAAAGTAGAGGGCCGCTTGCATATCCTCCGGTTCCGATAACTATATCGGGGTTGAACATTGTAATAATTCTATTCGCCTTGATGATACTCGATAATACTTTTGCTGGAAATGACAGGTTTCTAATTGTCAGCTTTCGCTGAAATCCACTAATCCATAGCCCGGTAATTGGAAATCCGGCCAACGGAACTTTTTCCATTTCCATTCTGCCTAATGCACCAACGAATTGGATTTCAACATCCGGCTGTTTTTCCTTAATAGCATTTGCTATTGCAATTGCCGGAAATATATGACCTCCGGTTCCGCCGCCACTAATTAATATTTTAAGCTTCCTATTCATTCACATTAGCTATATTAAGGTTAAGTACATCAGTTTCTTTTTTGTCAATTTCTTTACTAACACTCAAAATAATTCCAATGGCTAAGCTGGTGAACCAAATTGATGTGCCACCCATACTTACTAAAGGAAGGGGTTGACCTGTTGTTGGTAATAAATCTACGGCAACACCCATATTTATCATTGCTTGAAATACCAAACTAAATGCCACTCCAATTACAAGGAACGACCCAAATGTTCCGGGAGCTTTTGTAACAATTTTAACGGCCCTGAATAGCAGAATCAAATACAGAAGTACAATTATTACACCGCCTATTAGGCCATACTCTTCAATAATAATTGCAAAAATAAAATCCGAATATGGATGAGGAAGAAAATTACGTTGTGTGCTGTTTCCAGGCATTTTGCCAACAATTCCTCCTGTTGCAATCGCAATTTTTGCTTGTTCAACCTGATAACTGTCGCCTTTACTTACATCTACATAGTTAGTTATCCGGGTTTTCCATGTGCCAACCCTGCCTTGTTGGCCTTGTGGCAGACTGAATAGAATAACAACGGCTATTGATGCTGCAACAATTCCAATCCCGAGCATACTCGCGATATAAGTAAATTTTATTCTTCCTATAAAAATCAATACTAAACTGGTAATAAATAATAATACCGCTGTGGAAAAATTATCCCAAAAAATCAAACCTGTAACAAGTAATACGGGAATTATTATCGGTAAAAAGGCCGTTTTGAAATCTTGAATATCATCTTGTTTCTTGGTCAGCATCCTAGCAAGATAAATTATAAGTGTAATTTTTGCAAGGTCGGATGTTTGGAATGTTAATCCAAATGGAAGTGGTAATACTCTTTTTGCTTCGTTGAGGTTTAATCCAAAAAATAAAGTGATAAATAATAACGGGATTGCAATATATAAAGCAATTTGAAATATTCGCGAATAATACGTATATTTAACAATATGAGCAAGATACATAAATACTAATCCCAAAAATAAAATTAAGCCATGTTTAAACATGTAATACTCGGTATTGCCTCCCTGATATTTGTAGGCCAAGGTACCTGTAGAGCTGTACACCGCTAGAAACGACATAATTGACAATAGAAAAACTACAGCCCAGATTACCTTATCACCTTTAATATTTCTTAAAAACATGGCCATTAATTAAAGTTCTTTCACAGCGGTTTTAAATTGATTTCCACGATCTTCATAATTCTCAAATAGGTCCATGCTTGCACAGGCTGGGGATAGAAGTACAATATAACCTTTTTTTGCCAACTGATATGCGGTGTTAACAGCATGAAATACTGATTGTGTATCAACTATTGTCTCCACAATATCGCCAAAAGCATCATGAATAGGTTTATTGTCTTCACCCAAACAAACAATTGCCTTCACTTTTTTCTTCACCAGCTCTTTCAAAATGGAGTAATCATTGCCTTTGTCGATACCTCCTGCAATCCATACAATTGGTTTTTCGTAATGCTCAAGAGCATACCATGCCGAATTTACATTAGTAGCCTTCGAATCATTAATAAAGCTAATTCCATGCACACTCGATACATACTCGAGGCGGTGGGCAACATTATGGAAATCGGAAAAACACTGCTTTAATGTTTCTCTTCTGATGTCCATAAGCTTTGAAGCAACACCTGCGGCCATTGAGTTATGGATGTTGTGTTTGCCTTGTAATGCTAATTGTTCTAATGTCATTTCTATTAGTGTTTTATTGTCAGTTATAATTATTTTTTTATTTTTTAGATATGCTCCCTGTACTATGTTTTTGTTGATAAGACTAAAAGGATATTCCTGTGCTTCAACATCAACATATTTTAATTTTTCAGTTATTACCGGATCATCCATCCAATAAATTAGAGCATCATCTTTGGTTTGATTTTGAAGTATTCTAAACTTCGAGTCGACGTAGTTAGTAAAATTATATTGGTATCTATCAAGATGGTCGGGAGTGATATTTAACAGTATTGCTATGTTTGCTCTTACGGTATACATTCCATCCAACTGGAAACTGCTCAGTTCAAGAACATAAACATCATAGCTGCATTCTGCTACTTGTTTTGCAAAACTTTGCCCGATGTTACCTGCCAGACCAACATTAATTCCTGCAGTTTTCAGAACATAATATATTAGCAGAGTTGTTGTGGTTTTACCATTGCTTCCTGTTATACAAATTAGCTTTGCCGTGGTGTACCTTGATGCAAATTCAATTTCAGAAATAATTGGGATTTTCTTTGCAATTAACTTCCTGACAATTTCAACTGTATCCGGAATGCCTGGACTTTTAATTACCTCTTCTGCTGATAGTATTATACTTTTGGTATGACCACCATCTTCAAAATCAATTTCATTATGTATAAGAACGTCAATATATTTCTGTTGGATTCTGCCATTGTCGCTAACAAAAACAGACTTCCCTTTTTTTTTAGCTAGTATTGCTGCACCAACTCCACTTTCGCCTCCACCAAGCACAACTATTTGATAATGAGTATTCATCATTTTTATCCATTATCTTAGTTTGAGTGTAATAATTGTTAGTACGGCCAGAAAAATTCCTACAATTAGAAACCTTTGTACAATTTTAGGCTCTGGATATCCTAGTTTTTGAAAATGATGATGGAGCGGCGACATCTTAAAAACTCTAATGCCTTCGCCATATTTTTTTCGCGTGTGTTTAAAATAACTTACCTGAATTATTACCGATAAACTCTCAGCTAAAAATATTCCGCATAGTATGGGTATCAGCAACTCTTTACGAATGATTATGGCGAAAACAGCAATAATTCCTCCTATTGCAAGGCTTCCCGTATCACCCATAAAAACCTGAGCAGGGTAGGTGTTATACCATAAAAACCCAACTGTCGCACCTACGAAAGCACTTATGAATATGGTAAGTTCTCCAGCGTTTGGCAGATACATTATATTAAGATAGTCGGCGAATATTATATTACCCGAAACCCAGGCTAGCAAGCCCAGTGTTAGTCCTATTACTGCCGACGTTCCGGTCGCCAATCCATCCATTCCATCAGTGAGATTAGCTCCATTTGAAACAGCAACAATTATGAATATTACAATTGGGATAAATATCAGGAAGGCCCAAGCTTCATAACCTTCACCTAACCACTTAAGTAAATTTGAATAATCAAATTCATTATTTTTTACAAATGGAATTGTAGTTTTTGTTGATCTTACTCCTTCGATGGTAAATTTTGAGGATGGTCCGATTTGCTCTATTTCAGTATAGATTTGTGGCTCTGATTGTGCTTTTTCGCGCACAACGATATCGGAGTTGAAATACATTACAAGTCCTACAATCAATCCCAGAACTACCTGCCCGGCTACCTTGTATTTACCACTTAGTCCTTTTTTATTCTTTTTGAATACTTTAATGTAATCATCTAAAAATCCAATACTACCAAGCCAAACGGTAGTAAAAATCATCAATATTATATAAATGTTGGCTAGTTTTGCAAATAGGATTACCGGCACTAATATTGAGGTGAGAATAATTAGTCCTCCCATAGTTGGAGTTCCCTGTTTTTCAAGCTGTCCTTCTAAACCTAAGTCACGGATTGTTTCGCCTACCTGTTTGCGGTTTAGATATGATATCCATCTTCTCCCAAAGAATAAACTGATGATTAATGAAGTAATAATGGCAAGCGCCGCTCTGAAAGAGAGGTATTCAAAAACGCCTGCCCCGGGGAAGTTAAAAGCTGTATCTAAATATTTAAACAAGTAGTAAAGCATATTATAAATTTATTTCCATTAATTCTGAAATCACTTTTTTGTCATCGAAAGGATGTTTAACCCCAGCTATTTCCTGATATTTTTCATGACCTTTGCCGGCGATAAGAATCATATCACCCGACCGTGCAATGTTGAATGCTGTTGTAATAGCTTCTTTTCTGTCAGGGATTATCATCGACTTGTTTTTTCTGGCCGGATCGATACCCATTTTCATATCTTCCAATATCAGCAATGGATCTTCATTTCTAGGATTATCAGAAGTTAGAATTACTCTGCTGCTCAATAGTGAAGCTATCTTAGCCATTATTGGTCGCTTACTCTTGTCGCGGTTTCCTCCGGCTCCCACAACCGTTATTAGCTCTTCATTGTGAGTTCTTATCGAGTTAATTGTACTGATGATATTTTCCAGTGCATCAGGGGTATGTGCATAGTCGATGATGGCTGTAATTCCTGCTTTTGACCGAATAACCTCCATTCTTCCTTCTGCACCTTTTAGTGTGCTGATTCCAACTAATGTTTCTTCCTTATTTTGGCCGAGAAGTTGGGCTGTGGCATAAACTGCGAGTATATTGTAGGCGTTGAAATTTCCTGATAGTAGTGAGTACACATCTATACCATCCACTTTCATCATCATTCCTTCCAGATCATTTTCAATAACCCTTCCTTTGAAAGAGGCCATGTTTTTTATACCGTATGTGAATTTTTTAGCTTTGGTATTCTGGAGCATTATTGCTCCATTTTTATCATCGGTATTTGTAAGTGCGAAAGCACTTGATGGAAGATTGTCGAAAAACCCTTTTTTTGCAGAGATGTATTCTTTAAAAGTTCCATGATAATCAAGATGGTCGTGGGTGATGTTAGTGAAAAGACCGCCCGAAAACTGTATTCCCGTAATGCGATTTTGTACAACAGCATGTGAGCTTACTTCCATAAAAACATATTCGCACCCTTCCTCAACCATATGGTTTAGTAATTCATTAATTTTAAGCGCATCAGGCGTTGTGTGTGTGCTATCAATAATTTGGTTGTTTACTTTGTTTTGTATTGTGGATAACATGCCAGTGCTATATCCCATCTGTGAAAACAAATTAAATAGCAGGGTAACAATTGTTGTTTTTCCATTTGTACCTGTTACGCCTACAACGTTAATCTTTTCGGAAGGGTTATCATAAAAATTTGATGCGATGTATCCAAGAGCCTCAGAACTGTTTTTTACAAGTATGTAAGTTGTATTTGATTTTAGTTCAATGGGTAGTATATTGCAAACAATGGCAACTGCTCCCTGATCGATTGCCTTATCAATAAAATTATGACCATCAACCTGAGTCCCCTCTATTGCAATAAATAGAGTTCCAATCACAACTTTGCGTGAATCAAACTCAACGGAAGTAATATCCATATTTGTTGTTCCAACTATTTCAGTTGTTCCAGCACGATATAATATGTTTTGAAGTCGTTTCAAATCCGTAGTTAATAATTGCCCAGTTGAAGTATTATTGAAGTATTTCCCTTAATTGGTTTCCCTGCTTTAATCGATTGACGTATTACTTTGCCTTTTCCGGTAATGGAAGTCTCAATTCCATAATTTTCCAGTAAGTAGATTGCATCTTTTGCTTTCATTCCCTCAACATTTGGTATAATGTTTTCGTTAAAGGCAACATCTACGAATGCTATATTTTTATCATTTGTTTTTCCTTTAATCCAATCTCCGGTTACCGGAAATTTTACACCTTCTTTAATGTCCAAGTTTGCATAGATGGATACTATATCTTTAGCCCATACTGGTTTATTTGGTATTGGAATTGTAATGCTGTCGTTTGAGATACCGCTATTAAATTTGGCTGCAATTATGGTTGAGTATAGATTGTCAGCAACATCCCTGAAAACAGGAGCAGCAACACTACCTCCATAATACTTACCAGCGCTTGGATTATTTATCACAATAATCATTGAGTATTGTGGTGCTTCAGCAGGAAAATATCCAACAAATGAAGCGTTGTAATTTCTTTTATTATAGCCTCCTTTTGTAGCAATTTGAGCTGTTCCTGTTTTGCCCGCTGCTTTGTAGGGACTATTTTTGAAAACTCTCTTCGCGGTTCCTCGTTCAACAACACCCTCCAGCAGAGATTGGGCTGAATCGATTGTGCTTTTTGATGCTATCTTGCTGTTGATTATTTCAGTATCGAATTTTTCAATTACGGCCCCACCTTCTTTTATTGCAGATACAAACATTGGTTTAACCATCACTCCATTGTTAGCTACAGCATTGTAATATGTTAGAGTTTGAAGAGGTGTAATCATTAACTCGTAACCTATCGCCATCCATGGTAATGATGTTCCGTACCATGTTTGTTTTGTAGATGGATGTTTGATTTTTGGGATTCCTTCACCAAGTATTTTTAATCCAAGTGGCTCGTTTAACGACATTGAATAAAGTCGATCAATAAATTTCGATGGTTCTTGTTTATAAGACTCATTTATTACTCTTGAGATTCCTACGTTTGATGATTGTTCAAATGCATCACGAACGGTAATTCTACCATTACCAATTTTATGAACATCCTTCATTTCCTGATTATAGTATCTTGTGTAGCCTTCACCTGTATATAGGCTGTCGGTAAGTTTTATTTTATTGTCTTCGAGGGCTGCAAGGATGGAGGCAAGTTTAAAAGTTGATCCGGGCTCAATGCTCTCACCTATGGCGTAGTTATAAGTTTCTTTGTATTTTGCATCAGTACTATCATACCTTAAGTTTGCGATTGCTATTATGTGGCCTGTACTAACTTCCATTACTATGGCACAACCCTGAAATGCTTCATTATTTAATAACTCTCTTAATAGGGCATTTTCTGTAACATCCTGAATATGAATGTTAATGGTAGATACAATGTCGAGTCCATCTTTAGGCTCAATTTCATTTTCATCGTGGATTGGAATCCAATCTCCATGGTTAATCCTACGCATCACCATTTTGCCATTTTTGCCGGTTAACACATCGGTATAAGCACCCTCGAGGCCTACATACAGGTTCTCTTTTTCAATTACATAGCCTATTGTACGGGATGCTAATTCGTTATAAGGCTTTGCCCTTTGGGTTTTTTGAATTGCAATTAATCCACCACTATATTTTCCATTGCGCAATATGGGCAGAGTTCTTATTTGTTTTAGCTGATCGTATGTTACTCTTCTGCCAATAAGGAAATATCGGTTTCCTTTATTACGTGCTTTGATTAGTGAACTTTTTGTTTTTTGCTTTGAGTTACCCAGAATTTTTGACAGGCCGGTTGCAATTGAATCTACTTTTAGTCTGAATTGCTGGTCTGAAATGTGAGGCGAGGAAACATCCATACGTACTTCAAAAATAGGAACTGAAGTTGCCAGAAGGCTGCCTTTATTATCGAGAATATTACCTCGATTTGCCTCTAAGTCAAAAGCTTTTAACTCCTGTGTTTGGGCTTTCGCTTTTAGTTCAACCCCTTCCTTAAGCTGTATGTATACTATCTTACCGATAATGGCAAAGCCAAAAACAAGTATACCGAAGTACACAAGATAAACTCGCCACAATATGTCTTTCTTAATATCGGTCACTTTACTTCAAGTATTTTTACTGGTTCATTGTTCTTTTTAATTCCACTTTTCTCAAGTTTCTTGGCTATTTGCGATTGCTTTTCGATATGCATTAATCTTGTTTTTACATTAATGTATTCATATCGAAGTTCTTTCAGGTCTTTTCTTAATTTGTTTATTTCACGTATGTTATTTTCTGCGTAATAGTTGTTAGCTATATAAATGAAAGCAAGCAATGCTAAGTAGAGCAGATACCTGAAAAACTTAAATGTTCCGGCTGATATCAAATCACCACCCAACACGTCTTTAATTGCACCACCTACTTTACTATCCTTTTTAGTCGATCTTTCTTCAACTTCAACCTCAGTAATTGGTGCAAAAATTTTATTTGATTTAGGTGACATTATAGTTTCTCTGCTATTCTTAATTTTGCACTACGGGCTCTATTATTAATCTCAATTTCTTCTTCGCCTGGCATAAGTGGTTTCCGGGTTATCGATTTGAAATCAACAATCGGATTCCCATAAAAATCCTTTTTAACTATCCCTTCAAAATTTCCTGATTTGATAAAGTTCTTTACAAGCCTGTCTTCCAATGAGTGGTAAGAAATAACAACCAGTCGGCCTCCCGGAATGAGTGCGTCTCGTGCCTGCTCAAGCATTGTTTTTAGAGTTTGTAACTCGTCGTTAACTTCAATGCGTAATGCTTGAAACAACTGAGCTAATAACTTATTTTTTTTATGTTGTGGATAGCATTTTTTTGTACCTTCGATTAATTCGTTGGTTGTGTTTATTGTATTTGTGTTACGAGTTTCAATGATTGCTTTGGCAAAACATCTAAAGTTTTTTATCTCACCGTAATTTTTTAGAATCCTCTGTAATTCTTCTTCAGAATTTGTATTTACGATATCAGCTGCAGTAACGGGTGCATTTTGACTCATACGCATATCTAAAGGAGCATCAAATCGTGTTGAGAAGCCACGCTCGGGAATATCAAATTGGTGTGAGGATACTCCAAGATCAGCAAGTATGCCATTTACCTGAGATGCATTGTGTAGACGGAGGAAGTTTTTAAGAAACTGGAAGTTATGATTAACCAGAGTAAATCGCTCATCATCAATAGTGTTCTTTAAAGCATCCAGATCCTGGTCAAAGGCAATTAATCTACCATCAACAAGAAGTTTAATAATTTCTTTTGAGTGACCACCACCACCATAAGTTACATCAACATAGTTTCCGTTTGGAATAATGTTGAGCCCTGATATACATTCTTTTAGCAATACTGGATTGTGATACATTGTGTATTATTCAGTTTGAAACTCGCCCATAACTTCTTCTGCCAAATCGGCAAAGTCATCCGGATCATAGTCAACAGCAACTTCATATGCTGCTTTATCCCAGATCTCAATACGGTTTACAACTGATGTGAGTACAATTTCTTTGGTGATACCACTGTAAGCAATTAGGTCTTTTGGAATTAGTAACCTTCCGGTACCATCCAAATCAAGAGGTTTCACGCCAGCCATAAACTTGGTTGCAAATTCTGCGTTCTTCTTTTTAAACATATTTAGTTTACTTACCAACTTCGACTCTTCCTGCCAGTTTTCGCTGGGGAAAAGTTCAAGGCATTTTTTAAATATGCTTCTTTTGATCACCATACCTTGCTTCAGGGCTTCGCCAAGCTGCCCTTTATACTGAACCGGGAACATTAATCTTCCCTTCGCGTCCATTTTACATTCGTATGTGCCTAATATATTGACCATTAAAAACTCAGAATTATGGCTCAAATGTACTAACTATTTACCACAATTATACATGATTTACCACCTTTTACCACTTTGTTGAAAAAAGGTTACGTTATTAACAATTATTTTTTTTAAATATATTCAGCTAATAGCAGTAAATCAAATAAGTTTGGGTAGATTAACCAAGAAAATGGCACTTATTAACAAAATCGATTATGAGAAAATTGTTAATAACTCTAGCTATGGTTTTTCGCTAAAAGTCTAGTTAAGGATATACACCTGAGTGCATTATTGGTTGAGAAGTTTGGTAATTGTAAGAAAAGATTAATTGGTAGTAACCCGGTTCAATCCTTGTTTTGCTTTGCTGCGAATACTATTTCGGTATTCATCAAAATCCAGTGTTAAACAAAGTTTATAATAATGGGCAGAACGTGTGGAATCGAACTCAACTTCATATATATTGCCCAATTTAAGTGCCGCATTTGCAGCAAAATACTCTGGAAACAAACTGCCTGTTTCAATTGTGGTAACATAATATTTTTTCGCGTCATCGTAGTTTTTCAGCTGATGTGCAATTCGACCAAGACGATAATTTTTCTCGACAATTTCTTTTTCAGTAAATATTTGTGATTCAGGTATTAAAAGGATTTTTTGAGCTTCATCATAATATCCGCCATCAAACAGTAGTCGACTTTTAAGCAATTCTATATTTGGTATTACACTATTTCTTGCAGCTTTCTCAGCACTTTTGTCGGCATCAATATTAGTTGCTCCAAACTTCAATACATTGTTCATCGCTTTTTTAAAACCAGCAGTATCCGATTCGAATAATGAGCACCATGCAATTTTTAGCCAGGCATCTTTAATGTAGTTCTCACCTTTGAAATCATCGATAAACTTGTAATATTCCTTCAACGCAGATTGTGTATCTAATGATCTTAAATAACAGTCGCCATGTAAATAATTCAAATAATAAAATGGATAGTAATTAGTTGTGGTATCAATTTTTTCGAATAGATTAAGCGCTTCATCATTTCTACCATTCTTCATCATAGTGTTTATGGAAAGATATGTTAATAACAAATTATGATTATTTCTATTGTTAATATCCGAAAGGAGATAGTTGGCAAATTCAGGATCTGGACTTAGATTTAAATCAACTGTCCCCATGTAGAAAAGTATTTCGTCTTTAAGGTAGTTATTAACCGAATCTTTTGAGCAACTATCGAAGGCTGAGAGGAGTTCTTTTTGACCTTGTTGTACACTTCCTTCCATGGAAATTAAATTTAGAAGCCAGCTATATGAGTCGGGTACAATCCCGATCATGATATGTAAAATTCCTAAGGTGATGTAGTTTGGTGTGAAATTGGGGAATATTTTTTTATTTTCGTTTAACAAACGATATGCTCTATTTATCTCAAGTGCGGCGGTAGGATAATTTCCGAATTTCAAATGAGCAGTTGCCCATTGCAAATTAATATTTCCGATTAGATATTTTTTAAACCTAGAGGAGTCAGATAACTTTTTAATTGAGTTAATTCGGAGAGGAATGTTTTTTTCGAGTCTCCTAAAAAGTTCTTCATCCTCGCCAACAGTAACCTTTAAAAAGTCGATGTAATTTTCCAGATATGGAATGAACAAATTTTGTGGGTTATTTATTATCTCGTTTTCGATCCTCTTTTCTGCTTCATTAAATCTCAGTGACAGTATTTCAGTATAGGCATTACGGCAATTCTGGTTAATGTCAATTATCTGTGATTGAACTTCTAAAACTAAAAGAAGAATGCTAATTAGAGAAATAGTATATTTTTTCATGATCGTTGTAAAAATAATAAAAAAAGGGGTATCCGAATATCGGAAACCCCTTACTTAAAATTTATATAAAATTGCTATTCCATGCTTTCAACAACTATGTCGGCTATAGTACTATCAACCAAAATTCGTCCACAGTAATCGCATACGATTATTTTTTTATGAACTCTAATATCCAGCTGATGTTGAGGTGGAATTTTATTAAAACAGCCACCACAAGCATCTCTCTCAATTTGAACAACAGCGAGTCCATTTCTGGCACTTTCCCTAATACGTTTGTATGCTGTTAATAATCGATCTTCAATAAGTTTCTCATTTTCCTCAGATCTGTCAATGAGTTTTTGTTCCTCAAGTACAGTTTCTTTTACGATATCATCTAACTCCTTATTTTTTTCTTCAAGATCAATTTTTTTGTCTTTCAGTTTTTCATCAGCATTCTGAGCTTCGGTATTAAGCAGCTCGATCTTATATCTAACTTCATTAATCTTTTTCT
This sequence comes from uncultured Bacteroidota bacterium, assembly GCA_937912115.1. Lineage (GTDB taxonomy): Bacteria > Bacteroidota > Bacteroidia > Bacteroidales > F082. The sequence goes on from CALDOI010000038.1 coordinate 21,030, forward strand.
CAGCAAGCTCAATTTCTAATGCCTGAAACTCAAGCTCCTTGGATAATGAATCATATTCTCTGTTATTTCTAACGTTCATTTGTTGTTCCTTATACTTGGAGATTAATGTTTCGCTATCCTTAATTACACCTTTTTGCTCAACAATAGAGTTCTCTAACTCTTCTACTTCCAGATGAAAGTTTTTTATACGAGTATCTAAACCAGCAATTTCATCCTCTAAATCTTCTACCTCAAGAGGTAATTCACCTCTGATAATCTTTATCTTGTCAACTTGTGAGTCAATTTGCTGCAAAGTATATAGCGCAATAAGTTTTTGCTCAACACTAACATCTTCGTCTTTTGTAACCTTTGTCTTAGTCATATTAACGTCATTTTCAGTTTATTACAGAAAAGAAATGGGGTTAGCATTAATTTTCGAAATTTGGAGTGCAAAATTAGGAAATTTTTTCTTTAATAATGAATATAATAATTCTTTTACAGGTTGTTCTGTTTCAAAGTGTCCTGCATCTGCAATCGTCATGATTCCAGTATGTTCAAAATAATCATGATACTTGATATCTGCAGTAATAAATAAATCAGCATTTTGATTTGCTGCAGTACTAATTAGAAAACTGCCACTTCCTCCACATATTGCCACCTTTTTCACAGGTCGATCAATTAACTTGCTATGTTTAATATATGTTGTGCCAAGTATTTTCTTTACTTTCATAAGATATTTTACTGCAGTCATCTCCTCCTTGAGCTCCCCAATCATCCCACTTCCTACTGTACTATTCTTGTTTACAAGGTTGTAAATATCGTAAGCAGGTTCTTCATAAGGATGAGCATTAATCATAGCTTTAATTACCTCTGACAATCTATGCTCGGGTACGATTGTTTCTAATCTACTTTCTTCTTCCTTGTGAAGCTGGTTTCGTTTTCCAACAAATGGATTACTTCCTTCAAGAGCTTTAAAAGTTCCTGTACCAGCACTATAATAACTGCAGCTATCGTAATTACCAATATTACCAGCACCAGCCATAAACATAGCATCTTGAATATTTCTCATATGATCTGTAGGACAGAAACATACAACTTTATGCAACCCTTCGCTACTGGGTTTAAGTATTCTGGCATTAATTACACCTAATTTTTCGGCCAATATACTGTTTACTCCTCCGGTTACATTATCAAGGTTTGTGTGGATGGCATATATGGCAATATCCGATTTTATTGCTTTTATCGCAAGTCTTTCGGTAAGAGTTGCGCCTGTAAGTTTTTTTAATCCTCCAAATATCAGTGGGTGATGAGCTATTATTAGTTGGCATTCTCCTTCAATTGCCTCATCAATTACTTCTTCAGTGATGTCCAGAGTAATCAAAACCTTAACTACCTCATTGTTATATGAACCTATTAATAAACCTGAATTATCATATGATTCCTGCAAAATAATCGGAGCAAAATGTTCCAAATAATTTGTAATCTCTTTAATAAGCATAATTAATTGACTATTTGTTTTGTAACAATAAAAAAATGTATTTTAGCTTGATTTTTTTATAAAGCTGGTGCAAAAGTATATTTTGAAAAAGGATTATTTTGCTAATTTATAAAAAAAGTACAATATGTTTTTTTGATTATGGGTTTTTGGAAATTATTATTATTACCATTTGCTTCTATATATGGACTTATTATAAGAATAAGACATTGGCTTTTTAATGTTAATATTCTAAAGTCAGAATCCTTTGATCTACCTGTAATTGGTGTTGGTAACCTAAGTATGGGTGGCACTGGTAAAACTCCTATGGTTGAGTATCTTATCAAGTTACTTTCAGAGGAAAATAAGATTGCTGTATTAAGCCGTGGATATGGTCGAAGTACTAATGGTTTTTTAATAGCAAATCAATATTCAGGACATAAGGATATTGGCGATGAACCAATGCAATATCACAACAAGTTTAAAAATGATATAAAGGTTGCTGTAAGTGAAGACAGAAGGATTGGAATTAGAAACCTTATGCAGGATGATGAAAATTTGGATGTAATATTACTTGATGATTGCTTTCAGCATCGATATGTAATGCCTGGTATTTCCATTCTACTTACAGATTTTCACAATTTATATATGGAAGATTATCTGTTTCCTACCGGCACTTTGCGGGATGTTGTTTCGGAGGCTAAGCGTGCTGATATAATCATAGTAACTAAAACATACAAAGTATTGTCGCCTATTACACGTAGGAGAATTAAAGGAATTCTCAAACCAGAACCACATCAGAGTTTGTATTTTTCATACCTTGAATATGGCGAATTAACTCCTGTACCTGGTTTTGAACCAGCAAAATTAAAAAAGAAGATAAATACAATCGTATTGTTTTGCGGGATTGCTAATTCATATCCATTTCAAGAATATCTCCGTGATTTGTGTATTAATCTACTTGTTATTGATTTTCCTGACCATCATACATATCGTAGAAAGGATCTTCAAATTGTTGCTCAAACATATAAAGATGCCTTTACTCAGAATAAAATAATCATCACAACAGAAAAAGATACTATGCGTTTGGTAAAATCTGAATATATTCGCGAGCTGGATTCATTACCGTTGTACTACATACCCATTGAAGTAAAACTGCATGGTCTTGATAAATCGAACTTCTCGAATCAAATAGGAAGATATGTTAGAGAAAATAAAAGAAACAGTAGCATACATAGCTGAACGAATTACTAATCGCCCTCATATTGGAATAATTCTTGGGTCAGGTATTGGTGAACTTGCCAATGAGATTGATGCAGAAATTAAAATACCATATGATAGTATTCCCAACTTTCCTGTGTCAACAGTAAGTGGGCATGATGGACAATTGATATTTGGTAAATTAAATGGAGTAGATATTGTTGCCATGCAGGGTCGGTTTCACTATTACGAAGGATATAATATGCAGGAGGTTACCATGCCAATCAGGGTAATGAAACTTCTTGGAATTGAGTTTTTATTTGTATCGAATGCAAGTGGCGGAGTGAATCCAAATTTTGAAGTAGGCGATATTATGTTTATTACCGACCATATTAATCTTATGCCTAATCCATTGATAGGAGAAAATATTGATGATCATGGTCCCAGATTTGTTGATATGAGTGAAGCATATGATAAACAAATTCTTAGTTCGGCAAAACGAATCGCCAGACACTCGGGTATTCATTATCAAACGGGAGTATATGCCGCAGTAAGTGGTCCAACCTACGAAACACCGGCCGAATACAAATACATACATATTCTGGGTGCCGATGCTGTTGGTATGTCAACAGTACCTGAGGTTATTGTAGCTCGTCATATGAGATTACCAGTTTTTGCAGTTTCTGTAATTTCCGATCTTGGAGTTACCGGGAAAATTATTGAAATTTCTCACAAGGAAGTAATTCAAGCAGTATCTAAGGTTACCCCAAAACTCATTACTCTCTTCAAGGAACTTGTGAAGGAAGTATAATTACCAATATCAATAATTTGAATAATTCAAAAATATATTTTGCATCCGACTTTCATTTTGGTATTCCAGATTATGAAAGTAGTTTAATCAGAGAAAAAAAGTTTGTTAGATGGCTCGATATGGTATCGAAAGATGCAACTGAGATTTATTTGATGGGTGATATATTCGATTTCTGGTTCGAGTATGATACTGCAGTTCCAAAAGGATATGTAAGATTACTGGGGAAAATTGCTGAAATAACAGATGCAGGGATTCCTGTGCATATATTTAGAGGCAATCACGATATATGGGCATTTGATTATCTCAAAAAGGAACTTAATTGTAGTTTATATCGTAAGCCGGTAATCAAAGAAATTGACGGTAAGAAATTTTTTCTAGCTCATGGCGATGGGTTAGGCCCTGGAGATAAGGGGTATAAAATGCTGAAAAAGGTATTTGAGTTTAAACCTAATCAGTTCCTATTCAAATGGCTTCACCCTGATATTGGATCAAGAATGGGGCTTTATTTTTCAAAGAAAAGCAGGCTTGCCAGCATTGAAAAATACATGAGAAAACCTGAAAAGATTAAGACTAATAAAGAAAGATTAGTTAAATATGCTAATCGGAAAATTACCCAGTTTCCTGAAGTTGACTATTTTATTTTCGGGCATCGACATATTCCGCTTCAGGAAAAAATTGGGGATAAGGCAGAAATAATAATCCTTGGTGATTGGTTGTTTTTGTTCACCTATGGTGTTTTTGAAAATGGCGAAATGAAAATTAAGTATTTTGAATCGGATAAACCGAAACTACCTGATTTTTACTAAACAAATTTTTCAATAAGTTCCACCAATCTACTTGAATAGCCCATTTCATTATCGTACCAGGCTACAACTTTTACAAGCTTATTTTTATCGCCTAATACAGCTGTTAAATTAGAATCAAATACAGCAGAATGAGTATTGCCAATTACATCAACCGAAACAATGGGGTCGCTTGTGTATTCAAGGATTCCTCTCATATAAGTTTCTGAGGCTTCTTTAAAAGTTTTGTTTATTTCTTCAACTGATGTCGACTTTCTTAAGGTGCAGGTTAGGTCGGTTAAAGAGCCATCGGGAACGGGTACTCTAAATCCGGCTCCGCCAAGGTTATTTTTAAGATGAGGAAATATTTTTGTTGCCGCCTTGGCTGCGCCAGTAGTTGTTGGAACAATTGAATATGCAGCAGCACGCCCTCGTCGCCAATCTTTATGAGGGCCATCAACAAGATTCTGATCCTTTGTATATGAATGAACAGTAGTTATAAATCCTTTTTCAATACCCCAATTATCATCTAATATCTTAATTAATGGGGCAACATTATTTGTAGTACAGGAAGCATTTGAAATAATTACATCATCACGGTTTATTATCTCATCATTTACACCTAGTACAATATAATCGACACTATTATTTTCACCTTTTGCCGGAGCTGAAATTATTACTTTTTTTGCTCCAGATTGCTCAACGTGCTTGATTGCATTTTTACGATCAACAAACTCACCTGTTGATTCAATTACTACATCAATATTAAGGTCTTTCCAGGGAAGTTTTGCAGGATCTGGCTCGTTTAGCACTATTATCTTAGTGCCATTAACTATAATATGTTTTCCATTGTGCTCAACAGTTCCATTAAATGCTCGTTGAACCGAATCGTACTTCAATAAATGTGCAAGATTAGCAGGATCGGTTAAGTCATTTATTGCAACAACTTCCATATTGTTCTTTTCCTGGATTTTTCTGAATGTAACTCTTCCTATTCTACCAAATCCATTAATTGCAATCCTGATCTTCGACATGTTTAAACGTTTTTAAGAATCGCGAAATTAGGTAATTTATTACTTTTGCGAAGATTTTCCAGATAGGATTATTAACTAAAATCAATTTATTGTGATTATTGAAATTAACTCCAAACAAGAAGTACTTAAGATATTAAAAACAGAGGTCGCCGCATTAGTTTATTTCTATAATAATAATTGTGCTCCATGTATTAGTCTACGCCCTAAAGTTGAAGAACTCATCAATGAAAGTTTCCCAAAAATGAAGTTGGTTTTTGTTAACTCCGAAAAACATATAGATATTACGGCTTCTTATAATGTATTCTCAAATCCTACACTTATAATATTTTTTGAAGGCAGAGAATATCGTAGGGAAAGCAAGTATATTTCGATATCCCAATTAAGTGAGTCGATTGAAAGACCTTATAATATGATTTTTGAGTAAAGCATGACTTTAAATACCATCCATCAAAGCATCTGGAAGCACATACTTAACCTCCCTTAAAAAGGAAATGGTTTTGTCAATTTCATAATGCATTATTTTGTCTTCCATAATAAATGAAACTTTCTCCCGGTATTGTTTAAGGAAATCTTCCAATATTGGAGATGTTGTTTTAGGTTTTCTAAAGTCCATTGCCTGAGCAGCGTTAAACAATTCGATGGCAAGAATTCGCTCCAGATTTTCAACAACTTTGTAACCTTTTGTAGCGGCGTTAGCACCCATACTTACATGATCTTCCTGTCCTTGTGATGATTCAATCGAATCAACAGAGGCTGGAGTGCAAAGTAGCTTGT
>CALDOI010000039.1 GCA_937912115.1 uncultured Bacteroidota bacterium
GTGTTGGTATCGGACAAATTGGTCGTGGCGCTGTTGAAGCTATTGCCCGTCAGCCGGAAGCTGTTGGCGACATTCGTTCAAACATGATTGTTGCTGCCGCTCTTATCGAGGGTGTTGCATTTTTTGCAATCGTTGTTTGTTTGTTGATTGTATTCTTATAAACAACAACGATGAATTCTGATATGATGTAGCGGTAGGCTGCATCATATCAGTTTATTAAATTGAATAACTGATTAAAAAATATAGATTATGAATTTAATCAATCCTGGTTTTGGACTAGTAATTTGGATGACCCTGGCGTTTGGAATACTGCTATGGGTATTGGCTAAATTTGCTTGGCCTGCAATTACATCTGCTTTGGCAGAAAGGGAAAAGTCAATTGAAGAAGCATTGCTGTCTGCTGAAAAAGCTCGAGAAGCAATGGAAAATCTTAAGCTTGATAACGAAGAATTAATTCGTGCAGCTAAGGACGATAGAGATGATATTCTTAAAGAGGCTAGAACGCTGAAAGATAAGATTATAAATGATGCCAAGGGAAAAGCTCAGATTGCTGCCGATAAAATTGTTGAAACTGCAAGGGAAAGAATAGAAAGTGAGAAAAAAGCAGCCATCGTTGATATTAAAAATACAATAGCTACCTACTCAATCGAAATTGCAGAGAAGATTCTTCGTGAAGAACTTAAGGATAAGAAACAACAAACTGCTTATGCGGTGAAACTACTTAAAGAAACCAACTTAAATTAACAGGTTACGGCATGAGAATTAAGTTATTATCAAACCGATATGCTCAAGCATTATTCAACCTTGCTCAAGAGTTCAAAATACTCGATAAGGTTGATGCCGACCTTAAGCTCGTTGGCAAAGTTATGGCCGAAAACCGGGAATTAAGGGTTGTAATGGGAAACCCGATTATTGATGTACATAAAAAAATTAAAATTATTAATGCACTTTTCGAAGGAAAATTACAGGAACTTTCCATTAGATTTCTTCGATTAATCACAAATAAAGGAAGAGAGAAATACATCCAGTACATTTGTGAAGCGTTTGATGGTATTTACAAAGATTACAAAAACATCCTTCCTGTTAATTTTACTACAGCGCAAAATGCTGACATTAGTATCATTGCCGATATTACCAAAAAGCTAAAGGAGGCAACTAGCATGAATATTGAATTAACCGAGAACATAAACGAAAACATCATTGGTGGATTCGTAGTCAATTTTCAGGATTATAAATATGATGCAAGTGTTATTAATCAATTGAATAAGTTAAAGAAGGGTTTTTCAGAAAACCTCTACAAAATACAATTTTAACAAAGTAAAAAAATTACGTAGTATGGCAAACATAAAACCAGCTGAAGTATCAGCAATTCTCCGTAAAGAACTAGCAGGTTTTCAATCGGAAGCTGTTTTGGAAGAAGTAGGATCGGTATTACAAATTGGAGATGGTATTGCCCGTGTTTACGGTTTAACAAATGTAGAGGCGGGTGAATTAGTTGAGTTTGAGAAAACAGGATTAATTGGTATTGTTCTTAATCTTGAAGAAGATAACGTAGGTATCGTATTACTTGGAGAGCCCGGTGATATAAATGAAGGTGATAGCGTAAAACGGACTAAACGAATTGCTTCACTGCAAGTTGGCGAAGGCCTACTTGGGCGTGTTGTAAATACACTCGGTGAGCCAATTGACGGTAAGGGTGATATAACTGGTAAGACATACGAGATGCCTCTTGAACGTAAAGCTCCGGGTGTAATCTTTCGTCAACCGGTAAACGAACCTCTGCAAACAGGTATTAAAGCTATTGATGCCATGATTCCTATCGGACGTGGACAGCGTGAACTTATTATTGGTGACCGCCAAACCGGAAAAACAGCCATTGCCATCGATACTATAATTAATCAAAAAGAATTTTACGAAAAAGGAGAACCCGTATACTGTATCTATGTTGCATCAGGACAAAAAGGCTCGACAATAGCAAATATTCAACAAATACTGGAAGAAAACGGAGCTATGGCCTATACTACAATTGTTATGGCTACCGCATCCGATCCTGCCGCAATGCAGTTTTATGCTCCATTTGCAGGAGCGGCTATCGGTGAATTCTTCCGTGATACCGGACGTCCGGCACTCGTTGTATTTGATGATCTAAGTAAACAGGCTGTTGCTTATCGCGAAGTATCATTGTTACTTCGTCGCCCACCGGGACGTGAAGCTTATCCTGGTGATGTATTTTATTTGCATTCAAGATTACTCGAAAGAGCAGCAAAGGTTATCAACTCTGATGAGATTGCAAAACAGATGAATGATATTCCCGAAAGTATTAAAAGTTTAATCAAAGGTGGTGGTTCATTAACTGCTCTTCCAATTATCGAAACACAGGCAGGTGACGTTAGTGCATATATTCCAACCAACGTTATTTCAATTACTGATGGACAGATTTTCCTTGAGAATGACTTGTTCAACTCAGGTATTCGCCCTGCTATTAACGTAGGTATATCCGTATCGCGTGTGGGTGGTAATGCACAAATTAAGTCGATGAAAAAAGTTGCTGGTACACTAAAGCTTGATCAGGCACAGTTCCGTGAATTGGAAGCATTTTCCAAGTTTGGATCCGACCTTGATCCTGCCACCATGTCAGTACTCGAAAAAGGTAAACGGAATGTTGAGATACTAAAACAGCCTCAATATTCACCACTTACAGTGGGTGAACAGGTGGCAATTATTTTCTGCGGAGCTCAAAACCTCCTTTCGAAGGTTCCTGTACTTAGAATTATTGATTTCCAGGATGCATTCCTGTTACATATGGACACGCATCATAAAGATATAATTAAGCAACTTGGTGAAGGCAAATTCACAGACGAATTAACCGACGCACTTAAAAAAGCTGCTGCTGAAATATCACGTAAATTTGAATAAAAACTGACATTAAATTACCATGGCCAGTCTTAAGGAAGTACGCAATCGAATAACATCTGTAAACTCTACCCGGCAGATTACCAGTGCCATGAAAATGGTATCTGCATCTAAGTTACGTAGAGCACAAAATGCTATTATTAATATGCGACCCTATGCTCAAAAATTACTGAGTATTATGCAAGATCTAACCAATGATATGGATGGATCGGATGAGGGCAAATTTGCAACTAACAGGGGCGACCACAAAGTGCTTATTGTTACAATTACTTCAAATCGTGGGTTATGTGGAGCTTTTAATGCAAACGTGGTAAAAAATGCTATTAATCTTATCGAAGGAAAATATTCAGAGCAACAAAAAAAAGGTAATGTTAGTTTGATGTGCCTTGGCAAAAAAGGCGCCGACGGACTAATTTCGGCCGGATATAAACCTGTTGAAATCATTACAGACATATTTGATCAATTATCATTTGAAAATGCTGTTCCGATTGCCGAAGAGATAATGCAGTCGTTTGTGGATAAGAAATTTGATAAAGTAATCTTGATCTACAATCAATTTAAAAATGCCGCTGTACAATTGTTACAGGACGAGCAATTTTTACCAATTACTGAATCAACTGAAAAAGAAGGTGACTCAAAAGACGAAATAAAAGCAAACTATATTTTTGAACCAAATAAAGAAGATATCCTAGAAGCTCTGGTTCCAAAAGCAATAAAAGTACAACTTTACAAAGCATTACTTGATAGCTATGCATCTGAGCATGGAGCAAGGATGACAGCAATGCATCAGGCAACTGAAAACGCTGACGAAATGCTTAAAGCTCTTAAACTTAAATATAACAAAGCCCGTCAGGCATCAATCACAAACGAAATTCTTGAAATTGTTGGTGGGGCTGAAGCATTGAGTGGCTAGTATAATTATGACATCTAAAAATTTATTACGCAGGATCAATTATTGGTTCTGCGTTTTGTATCTCCGATTTCATAACTTTAGCATTCCATTTAACAGCAACAATATAAAAATCAAGCCTTCGTTATAATTCAATCTTTTCTATATTTAATGATCAATAAATGAATTATAATCCCTTATTTACCTTCGTAGTTATTTTAGCTATATTTATAACACTACAATCATGCGAAAAAGATAATGAAACCAAAATAAGTTCATATAATTCATCAGAAAGCCATAAGAATGGAGAAAACTGTATGAGCTGTCATACATCAGGTAGTTCTGGAGAAGGTTGGTTTATTGTAGCCGGAACTATCTATAACGAAAACCTAAGTTCCACTTATCCAAATGCAACTGTTAAGTTATTTTCTGATACCTTAGTTGTTGATTTGGTAGCAACAATAGAAGTTGATAATCTGGGTAATTTCTATACAACACAAAATATTGATTTTGAAAATGGATTATATGTAAGTGTTGTGGGTGCAAATACCAATAACAAAATGCTAGGCAAAATAACATCTGGGCAATGTAATAGTTGCCATGGGGTTACAACAGATAGAATTTGGACAAAATAAATATGTTGTTCCTATAACATGTATTACATATCTGAAACAGATTTCCATTCATAACTAAATTCCAATTATTAAAGGATTATCTTTACCTAAAAAAAGGTATGCGCTACCGTAAATTTTTAATATTCATATTTTTCTTGCTTATTTTATTTTCTGGTTGCCAAGAAAGGAAAAATAACATCAATCCACAACAGCAGCAACAGTTTGTTGATGCTTTTAATGAATCAATAGAAACTTCCCTTATTGACAGTGACCCTGATAGTGCTTTATTTTTAGCGAAAAAGGTAGTGGGACTATCTGATAAACTGGATGATGATCTTCTGGTTATTAAAGCCATGAATCAGGTTGGGGTTCTTTACGAAAGAAAGTACCAGATCGATTCGGCTAACCTGATGTTTACACAGTCATTAAACCTTGCTTATTCTCTTAACGACACTAACAATATTGCAGTAATTCTTCAACTTCAGGCAAATACTTTTATTACGGATAGCAAATACGAATCCGCCAGAAAAAAGCTTAAAGAAGTAATGCAAATAAACATATTGCTACATGATGATGACAATCTTGCAACAAATTTTTCTGGGCTTGGCGAATGTTATTATTACGAACAGCAGTACGATTCATCCCTTTTTTACTTCCTGAAGGCGCTTTGCTTTTTTGAAAATACTAATAATGCCAGAAAAGAAGCCACCATACTAAATAATATATCAAATGTTTACGGCGAAAAAAAGCTTCATAACTTGTCAAAAACTTATCTTACAAGGGCTATCCGTATCAATGATTCCATTAATAATCAATATGAATTAGGCTTGAATCTGAATAGTCTGGGGTTATTATTTAAAAATACAGGAAATTACGATTCAGCAGTTTATTATTTAAGTAAATACATTAATCTTCAACAAGAATTAAACAATACCATAGATGTAATAATTGGCAATTACAATCTGGCCAATACATTTATTAGAATGGGAAATTACGGAGAAGCTGCGCAAGCTATGAACCGAGTATATAGTTTCAGTACTGAAAATGATATCGTTAAAGGACAAGTTCTATCTCTTATGGGATTGGCCAATATCGAAAATATTAATAATAACAAAGTTAAAGCAAGCGAACATTACAAAAATGCACTACAGCTATCGAAAGAAATGAAAAATTTTGAGTTTCAAAAAGACATACTATTTGAACTTGGAAAATTGGATGTGAATGAATCATTTAATGACACCATTGACTATTTAAGAGAATATAAAATGATTTCTGATAGCCTTGCCAAAATGCAAACAACAGAAAAAATACTAGAGTTGGAGGCTGTTTATAATATGGAGAAAAATAAAATAGAGATAGCTCTTCTTCAAAAAACCAATCAGCTCAAGAACAACCAAATTTGGTTGTTGTTGATAGCCTCATTTCTTGGGATACTCACCACAATACTCATTGTAATTAGTTACAGGAAGAGGCAATCTGAACTCCGACAAAATAATCTCCTTGCCGAAGAAAAAAACAAAACACAACAACTCTTACTTGTCCAGACTGAGAAAGATAATCGTATACAAGCTGATGAGAAGGAAAAAGCAATATTAAAACTGAAACTTAAGGAACAAGAAATAATTTTTAACACACTATTATACGCTAAACTTGTTAATGTTTTTCATGAAGTTATTGATAAACTCAATGTTTTTACAAATAAATTCAGAGGAAAGCATGATCGTGAGGACTTTCAAAAAGTTCTACACCATATGGAGAAAGCCAACAACATAAATCCACTGGATGAATTTGAAAAAGTTTTTTCATCAGTTCACCCCGGTTTTTATACCCGCTTAATACAAAAGCATCCTGATATTACACCCCGCGAATTGCTTTTCTGTGCATTTATAAGGCTTAATATGCAAACAAAAGACATTGCACTTATTGCAAATATTTCAAACAAGTCGTTGGAAATTTCAAGACACCGAATCCGTAAAAAAATGAAACTTACTTCCGATCAAAATCTAACTGCTGAATTAATGAAGTTCTAAGTGTTGCGAATTGACTGTCATTTCGATCCGCCATCGGTGGAGAGAATTCCCCTTAGTCCGAAGCCTCACTCCCATTAATCCTTTTATCAATCTTCCGACTCAGGGAATTTTGGATCACCGAATTTACATTTCTAAGTTCCCGAAAAGCTATGGGTATCTTTCAAAAAGACAGTTTAGTTTGTGTTTCAAATAGAATACAATCACAATCGCGCTTCCATACTTGCCGTTTTATATCATTCTTTTTCAGGCACATAAGCATCATTGATAAGGTATTGCTAAGGTGTAATTATAACTGATTCATTATTTAAGCACCTACATTTGCCCAATTAAAAATACTTATAGTTAATCCAACAACACATGAAAAGACTTCTATTTTTTGCAGCAGTTATTTTTTGGGTGCTAAACCCAATGTTTGCAAACGCCCAAAACAACGCTCTCGATTTTGATGGGAGTAATGATTTTGTTGTCAATGATTATACAGAGCAACTCAATGATTTTACACTGGAATGCTGGGTTAAAGGCGATGCGGCACCAACTACAGGTTTTGCTCACGAACTTATGTATGGTTCACAAGAATTTGGTTTTAATTGGGATCATGATCAAGTAGCTTTTAGAGGAGCTGCTCAGGTACTGATTGGAAGTACGTATTATGCTGCAAGTTTTGGTACTCTCGAAGGTAGCGTATGGTATCACTTGGCTGCTACTTTTACAAGTGGAGAACTTAAGACCTATAAAAATGGGGTTTTAATGGCAACCACAGTTGCTAGCGGAATTGTTAATACATCAGCTAACTCAATGACAATTGGGTCATATTACAACGGTGATAGACCCTTTGCCGGGGAAATAGATGAAGTTCGGCTTTGGAACGATGTTCGCACACTAGCCGAAATACGTGTCAATATGTATCAGGAGTTAGCTGGTTCAGAGGATGGTTTGCAAGTATATTACAAATTCCATGAAAGTACTGGAACAACTGCTGCCGACTCTCAAACTTCCGGTACTTATCCTGGTACGTTGACCAATATGGCTGGTACTGAATGGACTCCTTCCTCCGCCTTTTTCGGACCCGTAAAATGCTTGAGTTTTGATGGAATTTCTGAATTTGTTGATATTGGAGCAGGCCCAACTGCACTAAAAAGCGTAGAGTTTTGGGTATATCCCACCAAATCTTCCGAATATTATATAGCCCTAAATGCTTCTTCATATATTTCATCAAATAATGGAGTCCTTTCAGCAACAGGTTTTACGTCACCAACTATATATGTTGATGGGGTTGAAATTTCAACTGTTGTACAGAGTAAATGGCAGCACATTGCCGTAACCACTGAATCAAGTATTAATGCCTCTGATTTTGATATAGGCAGACTATGGGGATCGGGTAACTTTCAAGGTAAAATTGACGAAGTTCGAATCTGGAATATTGCAAAAACAACTGCTCAAGTGCGTGAGAATATGTTCAAAACACTCACAGGTAACGAAACCGATTTAGCAGCATACTACAATTTTGATAATACCGATTTAACTTTAGCCGATTATTCTCCAAACACCAATGATGGCACACTTACATATATGCAAACAACAGATTGGGTTAGTTCTTCCGCATTCAATACATGGCTCAATACAAACTCATCTACATGGACTACTGATGCAAACTGGAGTCAGGGCAGTAGCCCAGTTTCTACTGATAATGTAGGTATTTACACATATTCAGGAGGAACTAACGCCACACTAAGCGGCTCACCCACTGTAAACCACTTCTTACTCGGGGGATCTTCATCCATAACGCTTTCTTCAGGGGCAACGGTAAACGGAAACCTCTTTTTAGAAAGTAATATTGATCTCAATGGACAAAATATTACCCTTGGTAGTACTGCCACATTAGTTGAAGGAAGCGGAATAATTACTGGGGCAAGTGGTGCAATTTCCACAACAAGAAATTTATCTGGTATTACATCTCAGAATGTTGCAAATCTTGGGGCTACAATTACTACTGCTTCAAATATGGGTAGTACTGTTATTACCCGAGGTGTAGCATTCCAAACCGGAAATGGCAATGAGGGTGTAAAACGATATTATGAAATTACGCCAACAACCAATAATGGCTTAAATGCCACGCTCGTTTTTAATTATTATGATAGTGAACTGAACGGGCTCACCGAATCAGAGTTAATTTTGTTCCGATCGGTTGATGCGGGTAGTAACTGGGCAGAAAAGGGTGGAACGGTTAATACCACAGCAAACACTGTTACTCTTAACAATATTGATGCTTTTTCGAGCTGGACTTCAGCTTCATCAGCATTTCCAATATATAATGTATACCGGGTGGATGGTAGTTTGACTACCGGAAATAATGACGGAACATCCTGGGCTGATGCATACCAAACTTTACAAGCAGCGCTAAGTGCATCAGCAGCCGGGGCTCAAATATGGATAGCCAAAGGCACCTACTATCCAAGTGTGGAAGTTGGTGGTACAGGTGCCCGCTATCAAGCATTTCAAATGATAGAAGGTGTAAGCATTTATGGGGGATTTGCCGGCACTGAAACAGACGTTAATCAGCGCACCAATTACGGTTTTGGAGAGACTAACGAAACTATTCTAAGCGGTGACATTGGTACTTTAGGTGATAATGCCGATAATAGCTACCATGTTTTCAACCACCCAAATGATGGTTCAAGCCTAAGTAGTGAGTCAATTCTTGATGGTTGTACAATATCAGATGGTAATGCCAATGGTGGTGGTGAGTTTTTGGGTGGAGGCATGTTGAATAAAGGGTTGAACCCAAGTAGCCAATATAACCCAACATTGAATAACTGTACTTTTTATAATAACTTAGCCAACGGTGGTGCCGGGATGCGTAATGAATATTCATCTCCTATCTTAACTAATTGCACTTTTAAAAACAATAGTAACCCTTCAGTTTCGACTAGTAATGCTGGTGGTGGGATGTGTAACATTTCCGAATCTTCTCCTACCTTAACAAATTGCACTTTTTCAGGTAATTACAGCGGTGGTTTTGGAGGTGGCATGTATAGCACACACTCATCTCCAACTATAAGTAATTGCACATTTTCTAATAACTCATCGAATTGGACCGGAGGTGGAATTTTTAACTTTACTGATTGTAATTCTATAATTACCAATTGTGTTTTTACAAATAATTCGGGGAGCTTTGGTGGCGCATTCGCTAATAGAGACGGCTTACCAACATTGACTAATTGTACTTTCTCAAATAATACAAGTGGCGCAACGGTGTATGCTCAATCCGGTGGTCCAATAACATTGACCAACTGTATTCTGTGGGGAGCTTCAAGTAGGGAAACTTATATATCCTCCGGTGCCCTAATTACATCTTCATACTCTGACATCGAGGGAAGCGGCGGAAGTGGTGGCAGTTGGGTAGGTGGTCATTTTGGTACTGATGGAGGAAACAACGTCGATGCCGATCCATTGTTTGCCTTTGCCGGAAGTGATTATCGACTATGCAGTACTTCTCCTTGTGCCGATGCTGGAAGCAACGCTGCAAATTCAGAAACTTATGATATCCGTGGAGTAGGTTTTAACCGTATATTAAATACGACTATTGATATGGGAGCTTATGAGTTCAAGTCAGGAACAGATCCTGTAAACCCCGGAACAACCTGGACCGGAACAACAAATACTAATTGGAATACTGCAGGAAATTGGGCTAATAGCTCATTACCCCCCACAAACTACAATGTTATTATTCCAGATGTAACAAACGATCCAGTAATTTCTTCAACTGCTACGGCTAATTGTAACAATCTAACAATTGAGTCAGGAGCAACCTTTGCAATACAGAGTGATATCTCAGGAACAGGCTCCCTTATCATCGATGGAGCTCTTACCAATAGCGGCACCATAACCATGCAGCGTTATTTCCCAGGTGCAACTCTTTTAAACTGGCATATGGTAAGTGCACCTGTAACAGGTATGGATATTTCAGAAAGCGGTTTTAATCCTGGTTCCAGCGATGATTTTTATGCCTGGCTGGAAACTTCCCCGGGAATTTGGGTTAACTATAAAAACACCGGAACATCACCCACCTTCTCAGAAGTAAATGGTAATGATAATTTCCAACCTGCAAAGGGTTATCTAGTTGCTTATAACGAAGCAAACCCAACGAAAACTTTCACAGGTACTCTTAATACAGGCAATCAAACTTTTACCCTAAAAAACAGTGGAGCTAAAGACTGGACTTACGTAACTGGATGGAATCTATTGGGGAATCCCTATTCTTCTTCTATTGATTGGAATTTAGTTACCCGTACGCAATTCCAAGATAACTATGCTTATGTTTACGATCCTAATGCTGGAGGCGGAGCAGGAGCTTTTGTTAATATCAATGGTGCAAATGCAAGCGCATATATTGCTCCAAACCAGGGGTTCTTTGTTATTGCAACAACGGCTGCTAACGACCAAACATTTACATTTACAAATGCCATTCAAGCACACGGAGGCAGCTATATGAAAAATAAAACTGATGAAGAAAAGCTAGTACTACGATTATCAGATGAAATATATTTTGATGAAATCCAGATACGACTTGCCCCGCAAAGCACTTATAACCGTGAAAGAGAAGATGCAATAAAAATTTACAGTTATAATGATGTAGCACCTCAGTTACAGAGCTATTCATCGGACAACATTCCTTTGGCTGTAAATAGCATTCCCGAAGCAGGAACCGATAATAATATTCCAATTGGAATACGCTCACCAAAAGATGGTGTTTATAAAATTTCTATTGTTGAAGTGAGCGATATAATTTCAACAAATGGGATCTATTTGGAAGATTTACTGATGAATAGCTGGCATAAACTCAGCGAAAGTGGCTATACTTTTACCTCCCCAGAAGGTGATATTAGTGATCGTTTTATAATTCACTTTGGTGGTGTTGGTATCGATGAACCTGTTTCAACAAAGGAAATCATCCATCTTTGGACTGCCGATCACACCATCCACTTGCTCAACTCAAACAATTTGTCAGGTAAGGTAATCGTAATAAACATGTATGGCCAACAAGTGTTGGAAACACCGCTCGACAGAGATGTAGATCAGCAAATTAGTCTGATAACACCTGCAGGTTATTATATTGTAAATATTGTAACTAAAAATGGTGTAATTAATAAAAAAGTGTATTTGAGATAATAACAAGTCTGTCATGTCGAGGGAATCGTAGCGACGAGAAATCCCCTGAACTAGAAGAGTAGTAGGAACATGGTTTCAGATTCAGGGGATTTCTCTCTTCGTTCGAAATGACATATAAGATTGGGGATTTGGCTTCTCAGAACTAATGTTTCTCCTCCATCAAAGGTCGAAAAGACAAAAATGAATAAAAATGGAAACTATGAAAAAAATAATCACCACAACACTCATCGTAATTAGCATTCTATTGTGCATAAACCAACTAAACGCACAAGTACCACCACCACCTCCCCCTGATCATGGTTCAACCGGCAATCAAAATGGCGGAAACGCTCCAATTGGAGGAGGACTATTTATCCTAATAGGATTAGGAGCAGCATACGGTGGTAAAAAAGTGTTTGATATGAAGAAGGAGAAATTGGAAGAATAAACCAGTTTTGACAAAATGTTCCTTCTTTTTATACTTCTAATTAAATTAGCGGTTCAAGTCTTTTATAATTTGAACCAAGTTGCAAGTTAGAAGTTTTAAATTTTAAGAAATAGTAGCTTCTGTCTTCAAGCTCCCGTCGTATTACAGTAAAGTTTATACAACCTGAAAACAAATTACTATATAAAATATAGTGCATTGATAAATTATTCCGATTACCATAGTACTTTGAATAGTGAGCAACGACTATTTGGCATGGCATATGAATGTCCTTATCAAAAGCGTTGTAAAGATTGTCCTTTTGCAGCTATTGATCATATGGAGTTTTCTGAAAAAGTTGAGTGGGTAAATTCATTGAATAAAGATGAAAAAGAAAATATTATAACTCATCATAATAATTGCTTTCAAAATAAGCAAGCCTTATAAATCCCAAATGATTTTCTAAACACATCATATTACATAACCACTTTTCCATATCTTTGCTAAAAAAATACAACCATGATTAATTTAAAAGTACAATCAGCAATTAACGAGCAAATAAAAAAGGAAGAGTATTCATCGCGCCTTTATATGGCTATGGGTATTTGGTGTGAAACAAATGGGTATCCCGGAGCAGCAAAATTTTTATTTCAGCATGCAGAAGAAGAGCGTATGCATATGCTGAAATTTGTTCATTATGTAAACGATCGTGGTGGCAAAGCCCAACTATTGGATATTGAACAACCTACGGCTGATTTCGATTCACTTCTGGATATATTTGAAAAAGTAATGGAGCATGAAAAGTACATTACTGAATCCATTAATAACCTTTACGAAGTAACAATTATTGAAAAAGATTACACAACCATGAACTTCCTGCAATGGTATATTACCGAGCAATTGGAAGAAGAAAACTTATTTAATACAATACTTGATAAAATCAAACTTGTTGGTGCCGACAAAGCCGGAATGTTTCATGTTGACAAGGAACTTGAGGGAATGGCTGTTGCACCTGCTCCCGCTGTGTAATTATTCTTATTTGGGTTCTTTTAATCTTAATACCAACTTTTCATACCATTCTTTTCCAAAGCGACGGGTAAGTGGTTGTTTTAAATAACTATATAATGGGTCTCCACTTTGTTTCCCCATTATAAGTGCTGGCGCACAAACATCCCATTTGTGATAATTTACCGCAATTGAATTTCCAACTTTGCTTAACCTTACAGGATACAGATGACAAGAAATTGGTTTCTGAAAATTGATTTTTTTCTCAAGATATGCCTTTTCAATGGCACATAAACTGATTCCATCCTTCCAATAAACGAAAGCACACTCCTCTTCATTAACTAATGGTGTAACATATGAGCCATCTTCATCATATTCAAAAACGCCAACACTGTCAATAACTTCCTTACCCTCTTCGGTCATATAAGGTATTATTTCATCAATGTCATCTTCAATTATTGATATTTCTTCTTCATCAAGTGGAGCACCTGCATCGCCGGCAACACAACACTCACCTTTGCATGCCGACAGATTACAAGCAAAATATATTTCTTTTAGCTCATCCGACACAAGTATATCATCAACAATTATCATAATAGAATTTTGTTCATTTCTAATTTTAGACAAAAGTATTACTTTTATAACCCCAAACCTTATATGCTCTTATATTCCTTATATGGTTCATTATTTTCTGCCATATAAGGCATTTAAGGTCATTTAAGAAGAAAGTAACCTTAATGTCTATAACTATGCAAATAACAAAATCATACCTCAAAGACCTCATCTATAAAGTAAACGGTGCTGCAATTGAAGTTCATAAAGAACTAGGTCCAGGTTTACTAGAGAGTGTGTATCACTATTGTCTTAAACATGAACTCCTCAATAGGGGGATCAAATTTCAATCCGAATTAATTGTGCCTGTTAACTACAAGGGATTAATTCTAGATGCTGAATTGCGATGTGATTTACTTATAGAGAACATTCTACCAGTGGAGCTTAAGGCCGTTGAATACATACTCCCCATTCATGAAGCCCAAATTATCACTTACATGAAGTTACTTAACGCACCAGAAGGATTATTGATAAACTTCAACGTAAGCCACTTATATAAAGAAGGACAAAAGACATATGTAAACGAACTCTACAGAAATCTGCCAGCATAATCCTTATATGCCCTTATATTCTTTATATGGTTCATTTTTTTCCACCATATAAGGCAACTAAGTACATATAAGAAAAGGTATAGTCAAATATTTTGCATACCCTTATTTTAATTACTTTTGCCCAGCATTTTTACATAGAACATTAATTATTAACGACTAAAAGATATAAATATGGCATTCAACCTAAGAAACAGGAATTTCCTAAAGCTGTTGGATTTCACTCCACAAGAAATAAAATTTCTACTTGAGCTTTCAGCTGATTTGAAGAAAGCAAAGTATGCAGGAACTGAACAAAAAAGACTTGTTGGCAAAAATATTGCCTTAATATTCGAAAAAGCATCAACTCGTACAAGATGTGCTTTTGAAGCTGCTGCCTACGATCAAGGTGCAAAAGTTACTTATTTGGGACCATCAGGTACACAAATTGGTAAAAAGGAATCGATGAAAGATACAGCTCGTGTATTAGGTCGTATGTATGATGGTATCGAATACAGAGGTTATGGGCAATCAATTGTTGAAGAACTGGGAAAATACGCAGGTGTGCCCGTGTGGAACGGTCTTACAAATGAATATCACCCAACTCAAATTCTTGCCGACTTCTTAACAATGATGGAGCATAGTGATAAACCACTACACCAAGTTAGTTTTGCATATGCTGGAGATGCTCGTAACAATATGGGTAATTCACTTATGGTTGGTGCTGCGAAAATGGGAATGGACTTCCGTGCTGTTGCACCAAAGCAAATGTGGCCTGATGAAGCCTTAGTAACTGAATGTAATGAAATTGCAAAAGAAACCGGAGCTACAATTACACTTACTGAAAGTGTTGATGAAGGTGTTAAGGGTGTTGATTTTGTTTACACAGATGTATGGGTAAGCATGGGCGAAGCTGATGATGTGTGGAAAGATAGAATTGCTATGATGATACCTTATCAGGTAAATGCAGAGATGATGAAGAAAACAGGCAATCCAAAAGCTAAATTCTTACACTGCTTACCCGCATTCCACAATCGCGAAACAATTGTTGGTGAAGAAATATATCAGAAGTTTGGTGTTGAAGCAATGGAAGTTACAGATGATGTATTTGAATCACCTGCATCTGTTGTTTTTGATGAAGCAGAGAATAGACTTCATACAATTAAAGCAGTAATGGTTGCTACACTTGGAGCTTAAATACATTAACTGTCATCCTGAACGAAGTGAAGGATCTTTATTATTCATATGAGATTCTTCACTCCGTAAACTACGTTCAGAATGACAAAGTAATTAAACTAATACAATGCAAAAAAAAGAATACATATGCCCAAAATGTGGTAGTAAACACTACGAAGCTGATGAGATGAGAGCAACCGGTGGTGCTTTCGCAAAAATTTTTGATGTGCAAAACAAAAAATTCACAACAATATCATGTACTCAATGTGGATATACTGAATTTTATAAACGCACTTCCAGTACATTTGGTAACGTAGTTGACTTTTTTACAAATTAAAAATTCTCCATTGTCATACTGAGCATTAGCGAAGTATCTCATAAGAGATTCTTCACTGCGTTCAGAATGACAATTGCTACTGAACAAAATATAAGATAACACATGGCTAACAACGAAGACCTATTAAAAAAAATAATTGCTCACGCTAAAGAATACGGGTTTGTATTTCAATCAAGCGAAATATACGATGGCTTGAGTGCTGTTTACGACTACGCCCAAAACGGTTCTGAATTAAAAAAGAACATCCGTGATTATTGGTGGAAAGCAATGGTACAAATGCATGAGAATATTGTTGGCATTGATTCTTCTATATTTATGCACCCCACAGTTTGGAAAGCATCGGGTCATGTTGATGCCTTTAACGATCCTATGATCGACAATAAAGATTCGAAAAAACGTTACCGTGCTGATGTGTTAGTTGAAGATCACATGGCTAAAATTGAGGCCAAGATCGACAAAGAAGTAGCAAAAGCAGCCATACGCTTTGGAGATACTTTTAATGAAGAAGAATTTAAAAGTACTAACCCTCGGGTACTGGCAAATATTGAAAAAATTGAAGGCATAAAAAACAGGCTTTATCCTGCCATGGAAAACAACGACATGGATGCTTTTAAAAACCTCATCGAAGATCTTGAAATAGCATGCCCATTATCAGGTTCTAAAAACTGGACAGAAGTACGTCAGTTTAACCTGATGTTTTCAACAAATATGGGTGCAACTGCTGAAGGAGCAACGGAGATTTTCCTTCGCCCTGAAACTGCCCAGGGAATATTTGTGAACTATCTAAATGTTCAAAAAACAGGTCGGATGAAAATCCCATTTGGAATTGCTCAAACAGGTAAAGCATTTAGAAACGAGATTGTTGCCCGCCAGTTTATTTTCCGTATGCGCGAATTTGAGCAGATGGAGATGCAATTTTTTGTTCGTCCCGGCGAAGAAATGAAATGGTATGAGTACTGGAAAGACCAGCGAATGAAATGGCATACATCATTGGGTATTCCTGCTGAAAAATTCCGTTTTCATGATCATGATAAACTTGCTCATTACGCTAACGCTGCCGCCGATATTGAATTTGATTT
Source organism: uncultured Bacteroidota bacterium (assembly GCA_937912115.1). GTDB lineage: Bacteria > Bacteroidota > Bacteroidia > Bacteroidales > F082. The sequence goes on from CALDOI010000039.1 coordinate 16,755, forward strand.
CCCAATGGGATTTAAAGAGCTGGAAGGTATCCATTCACGAACTGATTTCGACTTAAGTGCACACGAAAAACACTCAGGGAAAAAATTACGATACCATGATCCTGAGTTAAATCAAAGCTACGTTCCTTATGTAGTTGAAACTTCAATTGGTCTCGACCGTATGTTTCTTGCTGTAATGAGTAATGCCTACACCGAAGAAGAACTTGAAGATGGAAACAGCCGAGTGGTTATGAAACTGCCACCTGTGCTTGCTCCTTATAAAGTGGCAATTTTCCCGCTCACTAAAAAAGACGGTCTACCGGATAAAGCTCGTGAGATAATGGATAATCTTAAGTATGATCACATGTGTTTCTATGAGGAGAAAGATGCCATTGGCAAGCGTTATCGCCGTCATGATGCAATTGGAACTCCATACTGCATTACTGTTGATCACCAAACCTTAGAAGATAACACCGTAACCATTCGCGAACGCGACAGCATGAAACAGGAGCGCATTGTTATTGATAAGATAAGTGGTGTTGTAAGTGAAGGGTTGAGAGTTCGCCATTAAGAATTAATAAAAAAGGGAGTGCTGATGGAAATAACCACCTACCCCATTACCCTCATTAACAATTCAGAAGTACTCCTACATCCAGTTTTTTCAAGGAGGTTTCGGCGGTGTGTATCAACAGTTGTTTTTGAAATGAATAGTTTTTCGGCTATCTCCTTGCTTGTTTTACCTTGGATTACCAATTCCAGTATCTCAATTTCACGAGGACTAAGTAAGCTTGCAATACTCGAATTTAATCGGTGGCCAATAATACTATTGTTTGAAAGTCTGCTGAGTGTTTCTTTAAGTTCATCGAGTACAATGGGCTTTAACAAATAATCAAAAGCCTGGGCTTTTATGGCTTTAATGGCATACTGGTTGTAGCCTGTGGTAAATATTACAATCGGATTTAGTCCTTGATTACGGGTTATTTCAAGAACCTCAAAGCCACTCATGCGTGGCATTTCTACATCAAGAAAGATAATGTCCGGTTTTTTGTCAGTTATTAAACTAACAGCTTCCTCAGGAATTTTTGTTTTTGCAACTACTTCAATTTCATCGCAAAGGCCAAGTAATCTTTCCATATTTTCAAGCCCGGCTTCTTCATCATCAATTATAATCGCAGTCTTTATCATAATAGGGATAGGTTTTTAACAAAAATAGGTGTAATCAACAAATCAAATATACCAATAAATAATGATTTATTGCTTATGTTTTAACTATAAGTAAGTAGAGTGTTTATAAAAAGCAAATTTCGTAGCAGGATAACAAACTTGATTATTTTGTATAATAATCTAATATTCAGCCATTGTCACTTATTATTAAACGCAGTCATGGTTCGATTAACCCCGATCGTAATAAAGCTTTTTATCATTTCTGTAGCTATATCAACCCTTGGTGTCATAAGTTTTTCTTCCGACACAGTCCATTGTCCTAATACATAATCCGCCTGACGACCTTGGGGAAAATCATTGCCTATACCTATTCTCAGTCGTGCGAACACGTTTGTTCCAAGTTTCTCAATAATATCTGTAAGACCATTATGTCCCGCATCACCTCCTTTTGGCTTCATGCGTAGTGTGCCGGTGGGTAGAGCAATATCATCAAGAATAACAACCATTTTTTCGATTGGAATATTTTCTTTCTCCAACCAATACTTAATGGCTTTACCACTTAGATTCATGTAGGTTGTGGGCTTAATAATTATTAACGTTCGTCCGCGGTATTTCACCCTTGATACAATTGAAAGTTTTTCAACACTTGTTTCTCCTTTCAGCTCATTGGTCAAAGCATCAGCAACAACAAAACCAATATTGTGTCTTGTGTTCATGTATTCTGCACCTATATTACCAAGTCCTACAATTAAATATTTCACTTAATTAGTATTTTACTTTTCAATTTATTGCAAAAAAATAAAGGGATAAAGGTAAAAAATCCCTCTATCCCTTTATAATTGTGGATTAAAACTTTTCCTTACTCAGTAGCATCAGGGGTAGCCTCTTCACCATCACCATCACCTTCTTCTTCTTCATCACCATCCAAAGTACCGTCAGCAGAAACATTACGTGACATTTTAACACGAACAATAACTGAGTTAGGGGGATCTAAGGTTGTTAGATTATCGAATTCAACATCTTTGATTTTTATTGAACCACCTATAACAAGTTTCGAAATATCAACCTCTACATTTTCGGGTAAGTATTCTGATAAACCTCTTAGTCTGATTTTATGCATTTTCTTAATCATCTGACCACCAGCTAGTACTCCCGGAGAGGCTCCAATCAACACAACAGGCATACCTATTGAAATTTCTTTTCCTGGTACTAATTCCAGAAAATCGGCATGTAATACTTTATCGGTTACAGGGTGATATTGAACCTCTTGCAATATTGTTGGGTATTTTTTACCGTCAATATCAACTGTGATTAAAAATACTTCAGGAGTGAAGATAATTTTATCAAATTTTATTGCATTTGTATAAAAGTGTGTTTGTTTTTCGCCACCGTAAATAACACAAGGAATATTTCCTTCTCTACGGTTTTTCTTAGCATCCTTTTTCCCTACGTTCTCTCTTAGAGAACCGCTAATTGATACTTTTTTCATTTTTGAAATTTTTAATTAATAGTATAATAATTTGTTAATCTATTTCTCTTTTATATCGAACAATGAGCTTATCGACTCAAAATTCTGTACGCGATTTATTACTTCAGCTAATAAGTCAGCTGTACTTAGTACTTTTATCTTACCAAGATCTTGCTTTAGTGGAACAGTATCCGTAACAATAATTTCATCAAATTTCGATTTGCTTAACTTATCATATGCGCTACCCGAGAATATTGGATGGGTACAAAAAGCGCGAACCGAAGTTGCCCCATTACTAATAATCAGATCGGCTGCTTTTGTAATGGTTCCTGCTGTATCAATAATGTCATCAACAATAATCACATCCTTACCTTTAACATCACCAATAAGTTCCATTTTCTCAATAACATTTGGTTTTGCCCTTTGTTTGTAACAGATTACAAACCCGGTGTTTAGTGCTTTTGCATAAGAAGCGGCACGACGTGTACCACCTGTATCAGGGGATGCCATTACCAGATTTGGTAAATTTAGTTCCCTGATATAATCCATAAAAATATTAGATGCGTAAAGATTATCAACAGGAACATCAAAAAATCCCTGAATTTGATCAGCATGTAAATCGATTGTTATAACCCTGTTTACACCTGCAGTTATTAATAAGTTTGCAATTAATTTTGATGCAATAGATACTCTTGGCTTATCTTTCCTGTCCTGACGAGCATAACCAAAATAAGGTATTACGGCTATAATTTTACGAGCAGACGCACGCTTTGCTGCATCAACCATCATGAGTAATTCAAGCAAATTATCGCCCGGAGGAAATGTTGATTGTATGATAAATACATCTTTACCTCTTATGTTTTCTTCATACGAAGTCTGAAGCTCCCCATCAGAAAAATTAGTGACAATTGACTTACCAAGACCAATTCCGTAACTCTTGGCAATTTTTTCTGCAAGATAACGGGTTTTACGACCGGCAAAAATACTTACTTTTGGATCTGTCATTTTTATGGTTTATCTGGTTCTGAAAAATCGGTGCAAAAGTACTATTAATTTACTTATTATCAACACTAATATTTGTTTTGCTAGAAATTAACAATCTAAGTATAGAGTTTGGATCGGGAGGCACAAAAGTTGTGGCTGTTGATGATGTGAGCCTTAGGGTTGCCAGGGGTGCATCCATAGGTATAGTTGGAGAATCAGGATCGGGGAAATCTATAACCGCACTTTCAATTATTCAGCTTCTTCCTCCACAAGCAAACTTGATTTCCGGGGATATTTATTTTGATGGTACAGAACTATCAAAGCTAAGCAAAAACGAAATCCGAAATTATAGAGGAAATAGAATTTCAATGATATTTCAAGAGCCAATGACGGCTCTAAATCCTGTTATTAAGTGCGGAAAACAAGTAATAGAAAGCATTCTGTTACATCAAAAAGTAAGCAAAAAAGAGGCTCACCTTAAAGTAATTGAGTTATTTAATAAAGTGAACCTTCCACGTCCTGAGCAGATTTTTAAGAGTTATCCTCATCAGCTGTCGGGTGGACAGAAGCAGCGAATTATGATTGCCATGGCTATTGCTAACAATCCCGACCTGCTTATCGCTGATGAACCAACCACGGCTTTGGATGTAACGGTTCAAAAGGAAATAATTGGGCTACTTAATAACTTACGAAAAGACCTGGGTATGGGGCTAATTTTTATAAGCCATGATTTGGGAGTAATAAGAGAAGTTGCCGATGAGGTAGTGGTAATGTATAAGGGTAGGATTGTTGAATCGGGAAGTATTGAGGATGTATTTGAACGCCCTCAACATCCCTATACAAAAGGATTATTGGCATGTAGACCACCATTGGATAAGCGTGTTGACCGACTTTCGGTAATTGAAGATTTTATTGATGGAATTATTGATAATGATGTTCCTAGTTATAATTCTAACAATAGAATCAAGCAGCATGAAAAAATCTATAGTAATGATCCGTTATTGATAGTAGAACATCTTGATAAGAAATATAGCCTTTCAAAAAATATTTTGGGGAAATCAACAAGCTTTGTGAGTGCTGTTGATGATGTTAGTTTTAGTGTTTATCCGGGCGAAACACTTGGCTTGGTAGGTGAATCGGGTTGTGGGAAAACAACACTTGGAAGAAGTATCCTAAGATTAATTGAACCCAGTGCAGGATCAGTTTTTTTTGATGAGAAAAACCTATTATCGCTTAACTCTCAACAATTAATAAAGCAACGAAAAGAAATAAATATTGTATTTCAGGACCCCTATTCCTCACTAAACCCACGGATGAGTATTGGAAATGCAATTATGGAACCTATGAAGGTTCATAAGCTATATGGTAATCGCCTTTCACGAAAGGAAAGGGCTCTGCTTTTATTAGATAAAGTTGGGCTAAAAAAAGAACACTTCGATCGTTATCCACATGAGTTTTCAGGAGGTCAACGACAAAGGGTTGTTATTGCTCGAACACTCGCCCTTAATCCAAAGTTTATTATTTGCGATGAGGCAGTTTCGGCATTGGATGTAAGTGTTCAGGCAAAGGTGCTTAATCTGCTAAATGAGCTAAAGCATGAGTTTGGATTTACCTATATTTTCATTTCTCACGACTTAAGTGTTGTGCGATTTATGAGCGACAGAATTATGGTTATGAAAGACGGTAAAATTGTGGAAATTGGTGATGCCGATAAGATCTATAATAATCCAAAATCTGATTATACTAAAAAGCTCATTGCTTCAGTCCCAAATTAATTGGATAACCTGTTAATTCCTAATATCCGAGAAGGCAACCGTAAAATTATCGTGAAATTATCTCTATTGCTTCACCCAAATTATAGTAATTTCCATTTTCGGGTGTGGTTAGAGTTATAATTTTCAAATTATCTGCAGTTACAAAAACCCTTCTAACCAATGCTTTATAATAGTTATATTCCGTTTGACCATACTGTATATAAATGAAATCCTCGGAATATATGGTTTCTTTAAATGTTAAATTTTCATCAAATACAAGAAACCTATCAGTTGGAGTATAGTTATCATAATCAGGGACAATATAATATTCATTTTTTAACTCGTTATAATCAATATCGTTAATAAACCCGAAGTTAAAATCGAAACTTACACTACTTAATATGTCATTACCCGGTAATTCGGCATCAATATTCAAGTAAGTATTTGATCTTGAGAAGAGTTGAGTACCATCGTCAGAAATCCAAATATCGTCTTCAAAACCCTGAGTATTCTCTTTATAAACAAGTTCGGGTTCGGTATTAACTATGTTGAACTTCATCAATCCATAATAATAATCATCCACTGCATAAATATATTTTTCAGATGGATGTAATTTTGCTTTCAGATCATCATTATAAAAACTAGCAATATCAAACTCTTGTAAATTGCCTGTTTCCGTATTAAGGCAATACATATCAATACTATTACTATAGTTAGGAAATATATATAATTTATTACCTGGGGCAAAAACAATGCTCGAAATCTCTGTGCCTATATAATGCTCTCCGGTTATTTTATTTGTAGCAATGTCGAGTAATAATACATACTTATCTCCAAACATTCCAACATACTTTTCATTGTACGATATTGTTATATTATCAAGGCGAATATTACCTGGTATTTCAATTCGGCTGAATTTTTTTTCCTTAATACTTAGTACTTCAATAAAATCTGATGAATTATTGGGTAACAAAAACAAACTGTTTTGTGATTTACAATAATCAGCATCTCTTACCTTATATCCTAATCGAATCTTTTCTTCGGGATAATTATTTATACGAACCCTAAATTCAATGTTATCTCCTTCACTGCTATTTATAATAACCTTCGAAACAATGCTATCACCACTGATCATATCTCTGCTTAAAATAAAATCTAACGATTGGGTATTATTTGATCCTAAGCTGCCACTCTTTTTATCAAAATATATAAACTCATCATTAGCCTCAACGGTCCAATTTATATTGTTTTCTGAGATATTACTAAATACTATTGATTTTCTTGATTCATCATAATCAAAAACCAGATTGCTATTATTCGTATACAATGAAAAAGTTTCTTCTTTCTTTTTGCATCCAACAATAGATATGAGCAATATTGTTATAGTAATAATTGATAAAAGGGTGAGCTTGTTTGGCAATTTCATAGCTGTTAATTTTTTGTTAATTTCGAGTGTTAAAATTAGTAATTTCGTTTGATAAAATAATCACAATTATTAACCAATTTATAGAAAATTATGAAGTTAAAAGCAACAATTATTCTTGCAGTTTTATTTACTGCATTTCTTACTAATGCACAGGAAGAAAACAAAAAAAATAATATTAGTCCATCAAAAGGTTCGTTTAGTTTTGAAGTTGATTTTTTACCATTCAGCAATAGTGGCCCTATTAATCTCAATGCTTTCCGCGGAAGGTATTTTCTGTCTGATAAACTAGTCTTAAATCTCAATTTTAATTTCGACTCAAAAAAACAGCATTACGAATCCCCAAGTTCTTACCAGAATTACCTTGTTTTTGATACTGAGGATGGAAGGTTTACCGTATTTGGATTGGGAAGTGGGCTAGAATATCATTTTTTACCTGAAAGTAGAATTTCACCATATATTGGTGTAAACGCCACTTATGAAATGAAAAGATCAAGTTATGAGAGTATTGACCATGTTTACAATTCGTACCCTGTATCTGGAGTTATACAAAGGAAAACAGAGGTTGAAAATGCCTGGCCAGGAATGATGATTATTGGCATTGATCAATTTGGAAACCCAGTATATTCTTATATGTCAGATGAAAGAGCCTATAATTCAATTAAAGCCAATGTTGTGCTTGGAGCCGACATTTACATAATCAAACACTTATATATGGGATTTGAATTAGGTATGGGTTTAGATAGTAAGAATTATAAAGAAGTAGTTATAAAGGTAGATGGAAATCTGGATACTAAATATCCAAAAGCTTCAGACCTGACATTTGGTTTAAATTTTAATAATGCTCTTAGATTAGGTATTTGGTTTTAAAATAAAACGTTGCCTATAAAAAGCCCTGTGGTAAATAGCTCACAGGGCTTTTTTAATGCTTATACCGATTAAAGATTAAAGTGTGACTTTAGAATTTGAGTTATTTTTTGATTGAATGATATGGAAAAAATACCAACTAATTTTTGCCTTATAAATTTAGGCGACGAAATTGTTATTAATTTTGTAAAAATATTTTCTAACCTGTATAAAAATACCATCATGAAAAATATAGATACATTCGATTTCACAAATAAAAAAGTAATAATCAGAGTTGATTTTAATGTTCCATTAAACGACAAATTTGAAATTACTGATGATACTCGTATTAGAGCAGCCATACCAACAATAAAGAAAGTGCTAAGTTCGGGAGGAGCAGTGATTCTGATGTCGCATCTTGGCAGACCAAAAGATGGTCCTGAGCATAAGTTTTCATTAAATCATCTTATTCCTGAATTATCAAAACAAATTGGTGTTGATGTTCAGTTTGCAGATGATTGTATCGGAGAACAAGCAGTTCAGAAAGCCGATTTATTAAAAGCAGGAGAAGTTCTCTTACTCGAAAATCTTCGTTTCTATAAAGAAGAAACCAAAGGTGATGAAGCATTCGCTGAAAAGCTATCAAAGCTTGCAGATGTTTATATGAATGACGCCTTTGGAACAGCACATCGTGCACATGCATCAACAGCAATTATTGCAAAGTTCTTCCCTGATAACAAGATGTTTGGCTATGTTATGAATAATGAACTTATCAACATCAACAAAGTAATTAAAGAAGGAAAGAAACCAATTACAGCAATATTGGGTGGAGCAAAGGTGTCGGGTAAAATTGAGATTATAAATAACCTGATCGACAAGGTAGATAATATAATAATTGGTGGTGGCATGATGTTTACTTTTATCAAAGCACTGGGTGGAAAAGTTGGTAATTCTCTGGTGGAAAACGATCTTATTGAAACTGCCAAAAATGCGATGCTAAAAGCTGAAGAAAATAATGTTTGTTTCCACATTCCTACCGATGCTGTTATTGCTGATAAATTTGACAATGACGCTAATACAAAATTCTGCAACTCACATGAAATTCCTGATGGTTGGATGGGGCTAGACATTGGGCCGGAAACAGGACAAGCTTTTAAAGATTTAATTGGAGCTTCGGAAACAATACTTTGGAATGGTCCGATGGGTGTTTTTGAAATGCCAAGCTTTGCACAGGGAACCATAGAAGTAGCACATGCAATTGCTAATGCAACTAAAAATGGAGCATTTTCACTTATTGGTGGTGGTGATTCGGTTGCGGCAATAAATAAATTCAACTTACAGGATGAGGTAAGCTATGTATCAACCGGTGGTGGTGCTATGCTCGAATTTATTGAGGGTAAAGTGCTTCCGGGAGTTGCGGCAATTGAGGAGTAAGATACTAAATGTTCCTGTTTCAAAGGAATATAATTCCTAAGCTCTTTATAATCGGATTATAAATCAGGGGTGTTCGGAAGAAATTATAAGCTGAGGTTTTTTGTTAGGTGAATTTGCGTCATCTGAATACAAGGCTGGTATCTCCTCCACAGTATTATACGACGAGTTTGATTAGCAATTCGTTTAATTCTTGTTTTAAAAACCTGAAGAATACTTCAATATCCCAACGTTTTCTGTAGAACCCCAGTACTTCTTCGACTTTTAGGGTAAAGATGTGTTAGTTGGGCGTAAGAGCGGAAAATCAGCACAAATTTGCATTATACGGATTAATTACGTATATTTGCACGTATAATAATTAAGCCATGGACACTAAATTAACATTGAAACTAGACAAATTCGTAATCGAACAAGCCAAAGAATATGCAACTAATCAGAAACGTAGCCTTTCAAGAATTATAGAATCATATCTCAAATCATTAATTAATCGAGACAATAAGAATGATGAATCTGATATTGAAATATCACCATTTGTGAAAAGTATGTCAACAGGTGTGAAAATTCCTGCTGACTTAGATTACAAAAAAGAGATCTTAAATCATTTAGAGGAAAAACATAAATAATCATGAAATTATTCTTGGACACAAATGTAATGCTTGATTTTCTTGGTGAACGAGATCCTTTTTATATTTCATCTGCGAAAATTGCAACATTGGCAGACAAAAGGTCACTTACAATAATCGTTTCGGCTTTATCTTATGCTACTGTAAGTTATTTTCTGACTCAATACGAAGGACTAGAAAGGACAAAAGATAAGTTAAGGAAGTTCAAAGTAATTTCTGAAATATGTGAGCTTGATGAACTAATAATTGAAAAAGGATTAAACTCGGAATTTTCAGACTTTGAAGATTCACTACAATATTTTAGTGCATTGAGAACAGAATGTGATATTATCATAACTAGAAATGGCAAAGACTTTAAGAAATCTCAAATACCTGTTATGACTCCTGACGAATTTCTTAATAGCATTAAGGAATAAACACCTAAGCCCAACAACAGCTCATAAGCCATAGCCGCGGCAATGGCTTCATAGAAAAATTATTAGTAAATTTGAAGTTAAATTACAAACTCAAAAATCAACAAAAATGCGGTTACAGCGCATAGCAAATCCGAAAGAAGTACTTTTTTACCAGTTGTTGGATTTGTTGTGGTTATCAACCTGTAGTCCTCTTAAGTTTGTTTTCCCTTACCGCCAAATAACCTGATAACAAGGTTTTTATCCAAATTCAGGATGCCAACAGTCCTTGCCTCTCCATTCTCAATTTCACTAATTATCTTGTGCTTTGCATTTTCTTTTATCCGGTAATATTTACTGTACTTATTATATATTAATTCATAAGCCTGCTCAAAGAATTCCAGGTTTATTACTGACAACCTTTCTGATATGGAGTTGTATTTTACTGTTTTGCTTTGGTCAAGATTGAAAAGGAACTTAAATGTTGGGC
>CALDOI010000040.1 GCA_937912115.1 uncultured Bacteroidota bacterium
AATCCAAAGCACGTTTGTCGAATTATGAAAAATTGCTTTCGGATGATGGTAGTGAGAAGGTTGGAACGCTCGAACTTTTTATACCCAATGGTCCACGATTAGGTGCCAAGGTTATTGAATCAAAAAATCTTCGAAAGGGATATGATGAAAAGCTTCTTTTCGATAATCTTGATTTCAGCTTACCTCCCGGAGGTATTGTTGGGGTTATCGGTCCCAACGGAGCCGGAAAAACTACTTTGTTCAGGTTGATTATGGGTTTGGAAAAACCTGATAGTGGCCATTTTGAAGTTGGTGAAACCGTAAAGGTTGGTTATGTTGATCAGGCTCATGAGGAGATTGATCCTGAGAAAAATGTATGGGAAATAATATCGGGAGGCCACGATAATATCCAATTGGGTAACCGAAGCATGAACTCCAGGGCATATGTATCGCGATTTAATTTTAGCGGAACTGAACAAGGAAAAAAAGCGGGAATTCTTTCGGGAGGAGAACGAAATAGGATGCATCTGGCCTTAACTTTGCGACAGGAAGCAAATGTGCTGCTGCTGGATGAGCCCACAAATGATATTGATGTAAATACCCTCAGGGCTTTGGAAGAAGGGCTGGAAAATTTTGCAGGTTGTGCGGTTGTTATTTCACACGACAGGTGGTTTTTAGATAGAATTGCAACACATATTCTGGCTTTCGAAGGGGATTCAAATGTTTATTTCTTCGAAGGATCATATTCAGAGTATGAAGAAAATAAGAAGAAACGTCTTGGTGACTCAGGGCCAAAGAGGATCAGGTATCGGAAATTAATATAAGTTATTTGGTTTATTAAAAGATAATTTTACTTATAACCGATAACTAGTACGTTTGTGATAGTTAATTAAGGGCTTGTTTAAACAATTTTTTCAATTGAAGCATTGTTCATATAAAACACACACAACCACTTAGTTTATGAAATTAAATACATTAAAAATTTATTACTTGAAATTACCATGAAATATAAAAATGTAGTTATCACAGGAACAGGGAGCTATATTCCAGATAATATTGTTACAAATAACGATTTTGCAAAGAATAAATTTTTTGATGATAGTGGTAATGTTTTCGAAGCACCACATTCTGAAATTGCTGAAAAATTTAAAGCAATAACCGGAATTGAAGAAAGAAGGTACGCCGATAATGATCAGGTTGCTTCAACCATGGGTGCAATTGCTGCTTTGCGTGCAATTGAGGATGCAGGTATTGACAAAGAAAGTATCGACCAAATAATTGTAGCTCAGAATTTCGGGGATGTAAAAAAAGGCACTATCCAAACGGACATGGTTCCAAGCCTTGCATCAAGAATCAAATATCAACTGGGGATCGAAAATCCTTCTTGTGTTGCCTATGATTTAGCTTTTGGTTGCCCGGGCTGGATACAGGGCTTAATTCATGCATATTCGTTTATCAAATCGGGTGTGGCACATAGATGTCTTGTTGTTGCCAATGAAACACTCTCGCGAGTTATTGATTTACATGATCGAGACTCGATGATTTATTCAGATGGTGCCGGTGCTGCTGTTATTGAAAACGTTGAAGAAAACAAATTGAATGGTATCCTGAGTTTTATTTCTGCAACTTTTGCAAAAGATGAAGCGTATTACCTTTATATGGGTAAAAGTAATATTTCTAATAGTGATCCACTAACCAGGTATATTAAAATGCATGGTCGTAAGATATATGAATTTGCTCTTAATAATGTACCTGGCGCAATGAAAGAAGCAATGGATAAAGCCGGAGAAGATATTCATGATCTTAAGAAAATTTTTATTCATCAGGCAAACGAAAAAATGGATTATGAAATCATTAAGCGATTTTACAGACTTTATAAGGTGAGAAAAATACCACAACATATTATGCCAATGAATATTCATAAGTTCGGAAACAGCTCTGTGGCAACTATCCCAACACTTTTTGATATGGTAAGAAAAGAAGAAAGCCTCAGGACATCTTTTGAAAAGAAAGAATCAACAACCGGTTACCATAGCTTATTGAAAGGTGATCTGATAATGTTTGCCTCTGTTGGTGCTGGGATGAATGTTAATGCCATTGTTTATAGGTATTAAGATTGCTTGCCTATTACATGATACCCGTTACTGGTTTTACGGCCTGCATTGTGAAACGTTGAGTACTCCAAGGTGCTAACTTATCTGTTGGAGAAGCCGTAGATTAAATATTATTTCGTTTAATAATAGCAATATCCGCTCAATGTTTTATGATCGCATGTTATGGTCAAGTAACCGTTTTCCATTTTTAATTCTGCAACATTTGACTTATTAGCGACACACTAAAAATACTTAAAAGGAACCAACCTAAAAATCCTTCAAGGATAGTAATATATCTTGAAACACCCTTTACTGGTATTGCTCCAAAACCAAGTGTCGAAAAAGCATTAATACTTAATGTTATGGAATTGAGCGCACGAATAAACCCAAGGTAAACCAGATAAATTATAATTGAAAAGATTACAGTTATACCTACAAATGATTTGCGTACAGGTTTAAGGTCTATCCAACGTCCTTGCAGAACTTCAGTTCTTCGATAAATAAAAGTTAATATTTTATGTTTGATAATTGAAAGAATATATAAGGGCTTACCCAGCAGAATAATGAAAAAAGGTATTTCAACCTTGCTCTCTGCCATTTCTTTTTTATAATCAGCGAAAGTTTTCAAATCCTCCATGTAATTATCTGTATAAAAATCTTCTAATCGTTGTTCCGACCGGAAATACTGCATTGTTTTCCGGTGCTGTTTAATTAGAAATGTCCTGTTTACACCATCCCAATCGCTGTAGAAAAAGAAGTACACAGCAGCGAAAAAAAGAATTGTCCACATTGAAATAATAAGTGATTGTACCGGATTAGTACCATATTCTGAAAAATATTTTAGAAATTGGTTAAACCGCCAATTAAACCAACTAACAATACTTGGATTCTGTTGGTATAAATGATAATACCTTCGGGTTTCCATATCTTTCATTTGTTTATAACAAGCGTTGGCAGATTCGATATCTCCTTGGGTTCGGTACATCGAAAAAAACTTTCTGTAGGAACTGTTTAGTTCATTGAAAAGGGAAACATCATAAAATAGAGTATCTGTTTTATTGGTATAAGGTTGAAGATAATCCTCATACAATCCAAGACCCACCGAATCTAATTGACTCCAATTAAAAGAAGTGTTGTCTTTTGGGAAATTTAATTTATACATTCCAAGTGGTAGGTGAAATTTACAATCTTGAACTGTAAAATTTTCTTTTACGGAACAATTATTAAAGCTTACAATACTATTTGAAAAATTTACCCCTTCAATGTAGATTAGATCATATTTACCACCGTTAAAAGAAAATATTGGTATCACTTCGGTTGGTTCCAACTTGCAATTGCTCAAATAAAAAGAATTTATCCTTTTTTCATTCTGATGAATATAGAATAGATGCTGGTAGCTTTTATTTGCAATTTCATATCCTATTTCATAAATACTTTTTACAGCCTTATTGTCGAGATAGAACGAACAATTTTTGAATGAGAACATACTAATTTGTGATTCAACGACAACAGTCCGTTGTTGAATAGAACAATACTCAAAGCCTAATTGAATTAAATTTGAATTAAGAAAGTCGAGCCCTTGCTTAAAGGTGCAATTATAAAAAATAAGTTGACCAGCTCCCTCACAATCACCAAAACTGATATTATTCTGAAAAACTATATTTCTAATTTGAAAGGCTTTACTATCCGGTAGTTTGCAATTTCGAATTATAACTATTGGAGATATACTCTTATCTATTTTTGGATTCTTTCCTGATGGTTTGGGTCTGGCTTGATTCCAATGATATAGAGAATCTGCACTTTCATCATAATAAATTTCTGTGTCTTCCAACCAATACTCCTGGACTTTACATTTCTCCATTTCCTCAATCCATTCACTGATGGATATTTTTCTTTTGTAATTGTTCTGAGAGAATAAGTTAGTTGAAACGGCGATATTACATAATAGAATTAGGAAGAGAATTTTTTTCATGGTATAAAACTTATTCATATAATTCATTTTTGAAATATTGTCTAAAACTAGAATCGATATGCAGCTTTCCGCAATTCCTTAATTGTAGTGATATCCGTTGGTGGATTGAGTTGTTTTGAAAGAAACTTGTAAATATCAACCCTTATTTCCTGAGCAATTTTTGTGTCGGTTCGGTTAAATGAATGACCACCTTCTATATCCTCATAGATTTTGTATTCAAATATTTTGCCATCTGCTTTTAGTGATTTTATAAGATGTTCTACCTCCAAAACATTTACATCTGCATCATTGGTATTTGTGTGAATTAGAAGCGGAGTGCTTTTCATTTTGTGAGTGTTCCAAGCCGGAGAACGTCTTTTATATTCTTCAACATTTTCCTCGGCACTTTCACCGATATGATAATCGGCTTCATACAAATCACGGTATTCCTGATCTTTATATCCCATACGGGCAATTAAATCACTTACCGGAACTCCTGCATAAGCAACCTGATATGCATCGGGGTGATCGAAAATATTAAAAAGAGCAATTAATCCACCATGACTCCAACCAATAATTCCAACACGATTAGGGTCAACAATATCGTAGTTTTCGATCATGTAATTCCTTGAAGCAAAAACATCTTCTGTTTCCAGTCCACCGTAGTCGATTTTCTCATAATGACCTTTTCCATAACCTGTGCTTCCTCGATATTCAGCTGCAACAATAATATATCCCTGAGCAATTAATTCACGGACTATATGTGTATAATAAGTTGTAAAATCGGCGTGAACTCCACCATGAGGAAATACAATTAAGGGATATTTTTTGGATGCATCAATATTTTTTGGAATAAATACGTAGGACCAAAATTTTGTTGGATTACCAGCTCCTTGTGCATTGGGGTTTTTCTCTTTCCACAATGGAGGCCCTGTCATATAAACCTTATCAACAAAAGCGATATCACCAACGCGCTCAAACCAAAGCAAGTCATCAATTTGTTTTTCAATAACATCCAAACGGTGATGCAGGGTGTTGTTTATCTGGTCAAGTGCTTGATTTGTAGATTCAAATTTTGGCGGTGCATCCTGAGCACTCGAAATGTGTGTTAGTATCAACAAACAAACCACAAGAAACGCATTAAGTACTATTAATTTTTTCATCAATATTTATGTTGTTGGTTATAATGCATAAAAGTATAAAAAAGATGGCATTGGGAAGTTAAAAAATGGAATGAGGGTGTTTTGGGGAAATAGGGATATAGGGTATAGGGGTTGAGTAATTGGGTCTGTGGAAAATGGGCATAAGTATATAAGTATTTGAATTCTAACATAAATTCACTCTATCATATATACAATATTCCCCCTATATCCAATATATCCATATAACCCATTTTCACCCCTATTCCAGTTCTTCATTTACTCAATTACGGCCATTAACTTTTTCCACATTTCATTATGAAACAATACCGGGAGTAATGAGCCATCAGGTGTTTCACCCATCCTAATAACTACAATATTTTTACTTGGAACAATATCTATAATTTGTCCGTTTTTACCCATTGCAACGATTAAATCGGATGGAGCATTTGGAGCAACTGATATTGCAATAGGAGACGCAAAACCAGGGAATATTGTTGATTGCTTTCCATTTAGCCAAAATAAATATCCATATGATGGGTTAAGATTTTGTGATGTGTTTACCATATTATTAAAATAATTTTGGTCAGTCATTATTTCATTTGAATCCCAACTACCATTGTTTAAGATTAACAAACCAAACCTTGCGGCAGATCTTGGAGTACTCCAAAAAGTATTGTTGTATCCTAAAGAGATCCAGGTGCCATCCATCCCTATTTTGTTTTCAAGTTTCTCATCAGTAAATTGATTATAGGTTATACCGGAAGCATTGCTCACAACTTTCTCGAGCAGTGTATATGGAGCGTTGTGATAATACCACTGATTTCCTGCATCAGTTTTAAACAGAAGGCATGAAGGATCGGTGCAATCCAAATTCGGAACATCATAGTCGAGACCTGTTGTCATAGTAAGCTGGTTCTTGACAGTGATAAGATTTTCTTTCTCTAATGGCAAACTGGTCCAGTTATCTCCCAGATAATCAGAAGTTTTGTTGTTTATATTTACCATGCCCTCCTGTTGAGCTAAACCAACCAAAAATGCTGTGAGTGACTTACCAGCTGATGCCCAATACCAATTTGTATTTTGATCAAAGGGAGCTGTATTAAGTACATTTTTACCCCAATACTTTTCAGCTACTATTTTTCCATCCTTTAATATAATAAACGCCCGGGTGTTATTTGTAGAAAGATAGTTGTAAAGCTCATTTAATTTATCAATATCCCAATTCAGGCTTTCGGGTGTTACTGATTCCCAGCTTTGGGAATTGGTTGGTGGAAAATACATGGTATCGGATGGGGGAGAAGTTTCATTTTCTGATTTTTTACATGCAGAAATTGTTAATACCAATGTCATAATTATTATTAATCGTGTCATAGTCTTATATTGTTAGAATTTACATATCCCAGCGATTCAATGTCTTGTAAACTATTTGTTAAATTAGTCTCCCCTTCTGAAAGCACATATAGATCATCACTAATATCCAATACATGCTCATACAGATGGTCGGTAATTAAAATTCCTTTTCTCTCTTTTTCACTTACAATTAGTTTCTTAATTGAATCAACATGTATGGGCATAACTTGCGAAAAAGGCTCATCCAGCAAACAAAATTTTGTCTTCGAAGCAACTATAAGATATATTTCAATAATCCTTTGCTCACCACCCGATAACTTATGAAATCTGGAATGATAATATTTTTCGAATTCAGGAAACTCAATAATGAACTTTGAAAAACTAAGGTCAAAATCATTAAAAATTCGGTTAACAGTTAAAAATTTTGGTATAAAACCGAATTGAGGTAAATACATTATTTCGGAAGGCTTTCGGGAAGGAGATAATAGAGATTTCCCGCTCAATCTAACTGAATGATCATTGGGAGTCAACTGTCCATAAATGATATTCATTAAACAGGTTTTACCGGTTCCGTTTCGTCCAAGTAAACCGGTTATCTTGCCTGTTTCACACTTAAGGTAAACATCCTGTAGTACCCTTTTTGAGCTGAACTCAAGTATAACGCTATCTATTTCAAGGGTTTCGATCATTTAATAATTATTGCAACAATTGTTAGTAGAATAAATAGTAGTATATCGAGAGCTATTACTGAAGTCCATAGTGCTTTTTTTGAAATGCCAAGATTGAGATAATAGTACAACTCCTTTCGTTTATAACTATTTACAAAAAAGAAAATTATAACCAATGTAATGATTTTAAACCAAAAAAGGATAGTAATTATACTAATAGCATTAGCGAAAAGAAGACTTATACATGCCAATGTTATAATACTACTTGCAAATGCAAACGAACCATAGAATGTAAGTAATAGCCTAAGTTTTGTCATTATGTGTGTAGTAAGTAAAGGTGAATTTGCACATAGCCCTTTAGTATTTGTTAAACGCTATGTTAATGAGTAATATTACTATCGTTGCGCTCCAATGTATTAGTGCAAGAATAGATTCTTCAAATAGTTTTTATTCAATCAAAATTGTATTCTGCCATATGCTAACTACTTGCAAGATCCTGATTCAACATTTTAGACATTAGTACATATAGTACTGGCAGACCTTCTTTAAAGTGGTCTGGCCTTTCAAAAAAGTTTTCCAGCGCAACAGCAAAAAACTCCATCTCATTTGTTGCGGCATAATCTCTAAAAATGTGTTTATCAACAGATTCACCTAGCTTGTCGTTGTTTTTAACAAATAGCAACCATTCACGATAATGATCTTTAAAGGAATTATTGTATGGTTCCATTAAATGTTCCAAAAACAAAGCATGAGCAAACTCATGATATCCCAAATTAATGGAATCATCGGGGATTGAATTTCCATACTTTAAGTCATTCCATGAAAATACAATTACGCCAGCGGCACTGGTTTCACCGTTCACTGATTGTTGAGAGTAGTTAGAGTAATATTCATCGGGAAAAATGATTATGGTATGAAATAGGGAGAATTCATAATTACGTAAACCAAATGTTATTCTAACTGCGGCTGAAGAAATCACCAATTTCATTTCTGTTGTGAGCCCTAAACCTTCCCTTGTTTGAAATTCTTTGTAGTCAAGAAAATTCATTATTCTGCTACCAAATGATCGTTGTAAGTTAGGTGATAATTCCATGAAAAAACGATCATTTTCATTCAAGTATCGCTTGTATAGGGAAGGTAAACGTCTTGGAAATAGCTCGAAGTATGTAGGCAGAGACTGGAATAAAAATAGAGCTCGTAATCCTTTTCTAAGGTCTATTGCCCTTATGCTTAGATATATAACAAACATTGGGATACCTAATAATAAAAAGATTTGAATGGACAAGAGTTAGCTTTTGTTAATTTGTCATTTGCTTTTAATATCAGGTTTAAAAATACTAATTTAGTCTAATCACAAACGCTAAATGGAATAATGTTACCACAAAAAAACAATGACTTCGATGAGTAGTGAAGAGTTGACCACGGACTCTAAGATACAATTAAAAGTCACGGGTTTCTATTTGATTAATTCTCATCTCGAGCTGCTCATTTAATCGTTTTAACTCATCAATTTGTAATTGTTGTTCCTTTACTGCATTAATTAGTAAATAGGTTATTTCATTTGGATCAATTTCTTTAAAATCTTCAATACCTGCTATTTTTTTTTCGGCAACCATATCAGGGATAACCTTTTCCAAATCCTGTGCCACAAGTCCCACATATGTTTTTGTGCCCCAGCCAAATTCCTTTTTATAGTTAAAAAATACCGGCGATAATTGTAATAGTTCTTTCAATCCACGGTTATACTTTATAATATTTTCTTTGGAGCGGCCATCACTATAAACCGACCAGGTTCCTCCTCCTGGTTTATCTGCAGCTCCATTTACCGACAACACTGCTGAAGGAGAATCGGTATTAATACCTACAAGACCGGTTGCAGTTATTATCATCCTGTTCCAGATATTTGCACCATCAGAAGACCGGAAATATGTATGGCCACCACCGGCTGCTATATCTCCTGTAATATAATTACTACCATCGGTCCAGGGCAACCATGTGTGAATAGTGTTACCATTGTTAGCCACACATAAACCAGCTGTGTTAAGGGCATCTCTATTAACAGTTAGTTGAGAAACCGGAGTTGTTCCACCCAAGCTAACCCTTCCTCCATCTTCTAAAAATATGCCATTTCCCCCATCATCATAGAGCTTTAGTCCTCCGGATCCATTGGCTCTAATTTCATCCGTAGAAAAATATCCACTATTATTCTGTAATAAATTACCAGATAGTTTAATGCTCCCATCAACATCCAACTTTTGGGTGGGGGAAGAAGTTCCTATACCCACATTACCATCACTGCTTAGGATCATTTCAAGAGGACTTATATTTACAGTAGAAGAAACGTAAGTTTTAAATCGTGTATCCCAATCAGTATATCCATGATTTGCGTAATACAAATATCCTCCAGCATATTGATTTGAAGTATTTACATCAAACTCTAACGTTCCGGTAATTTCAACCTTAAAGGTATATTGTGATCCACTTGTTACGTAAATTGCATTTACCATAGGATATGTTACAAACTCATAGCTATTAGTATTATTACGACTTATAATTTGAGAACTCCCCAACATATTTCCCGACACTCCCTCTCCTTCATAAATAATCAACCTGAATGACCCATCTGAATC
Source organism: uncultured Bacteroidota bacterium (assembly GCA_937912115.1). Taxonomy (GTDB): domain Bacteria; phylum Bacteroidota; class Bacteroidia; order Bacteroidales; family F082. The sequence goes on from CALDOI010000040.1 coordinate 9,814, forward strand.
ACCGGAATCCCAAAGTTCAACCTTGGTTAAATATCCAGTCATACCGGCAGTAAACGATTGCCAAAAGAGATTGCTGGTTGACGAGCTTGTTCCACTAGCATGTGATTGTTGATCCATCACATCCGTACCAAATTCAATGGTTTGGTTTACGTGTAATATACCTGAAGGGGAACTGGTACCAATACCAATATTTGCATCTTGGTCAATAATCATGGCTTCTGTACCTGCCACCGAAAATAATATGTCATCATCATCGGTAGTCTTTTCAACTTCAACCTTGGTATCTCCATCATTATCTGCAATTTCATTAATTTCGGTGGATGATAATTGTATCCAGCTAGGAGAGCCAGCTGTACCAGAGTTATAATAAAAGCCAACCACAGCATCGGTTTGGTATACAAGCAAACCTGTGGCAGGGCTACTAATATTGTTACGTTGGGATTCGGTAACTCTTGGTGTTAAGATACCTTTACTTGTTGATTGTATATCTAACAATGCAGATGGATCGGGAGAGCTTCCATCGGTATTAATGGCAACTTGGGACATTAATTCTATTTGTACGATAACAACAAGTGTTATTAAAAGCAAGTATATCTTTTTCATTTCATATTAGGTTAGTAATCAGACTGCAAGTTACTAAAATTAAATTGTAGAGTGAATGATTTTTGAAATATTTTTGTTTTAAAACCACTTTGTTGCTATATAATCACCCAGATTATTATAATTGTTGTATAAAACAATGATACCAAACAGTTATATAAATATACGAATAAGATCAAGTCGCATAACGCAATTTTCCTTGACAGATCATGATTTAGCATCTTTGTCATAAGTTTATACAGGTGTGGTAATTCCCTTTTAAAATGATCAGGTTGTTCGAAAAAATTCTCTAATGCTACAGCAAAAAACTCCATATAGCTTGTTCCTGCATACTCTATAAATATACTATTCACCACAGCTTCTTCACGCTAAGTTAGACAGAGCTTTATTAATGGGCATGAAGGTGTTCTATTAAGTCTGATTGAATGTGTTTTGGCGATAATTGGAATCATATTGGATAGAGCCATAATATACATAATAAGTATTATAGCACTGAAGTCTCGGGAAGTTTTCACTTTGAATAATGAAATTACTACTGATTTTACTAAGTTTTAACCTTCCCCTCAAAAAAACAAATCCCATTTGAACAAACCAAAGAATGCCACAGGAAAAAGAGTATGAATCGGAGTTAAACCGAAAGTTAATTAACCTTATGGAGAAATCCAAACCATTTTTAAATCCTGATTTTAGTCTACAGGCACTTTCCAATGAACTGTTTGTAAGTTGTCACAATCAAAATGCAAAGAGGGGATCAAGTTGAATTTCAGAGGGAATGGCGACTTTGATTTTTTTGGTGATATTCTAAATAGATTCATCGATTTAATACATGGTAAAATCAAAAAAAATAGTTGTAAATTTACGACTCAACTTAATTAAGACTCACAAAATAAAATTATCGATATGAAAGCCCTTAAATTATCCTTTTTGTTAATCATGTTACAATTATTTGTTTTTCCTCAGAATAATCCCTGGCAGAAACTTAATATTGAATCTCCACCAGCCAGATCATATGCTACTCTAGTGGAAATAGATAGCAGTTACTATCTCTATGGGGGAGAGAGTCAGGATAAATCACCTGAAATTAATCAAAACAAGAGTAAGAATTTTCTCAATGATCTTTGGGTCTATACCAGTGAAGTTAACTGGGAACTCAAGAATCCAACAGGAGATTTACCACAGGGTAGAAGATATCACGCAAGTACTCAAAAAGATGGGAAGCTGTATGTTTTTGGAGGAGAAATAGAAGCCGGTACAACAACAGATTGTTGGGAATATGATCCAGAAGGTAATACCTGGTATCAATTGCCATTTGGCGGAGAAAATCCAAAACATTTTCACAGAGCATGCACAGGGGAGAATAAAATATGGATTACAGGTGGACTTGACCTAACTACAGGGAGTGCCACAGGAGCAATATGGGGTTATGATCCTCTTAATCAAATATGGACTCAGGGTTCCGATTGTCCTTCCCCACGTTATGGTCATATCGCCTACTGTTTTGATGGAAAGGTAAACATAATAGCTGGTCGACAAGGTGATAATTTACTGGATGATGCCTGGGAATATGATATTACCTTTGATACATGGACACAAAAGAGTATTCCTCCCTATCCGGAACCAACAAAATTTGCAGGTTTTGATAATATGGATGATAAGCTTTACACAGCTGGTGGCTATATAAAATCAGAAGGCAATTATGAGCTATCAAGTGAGGCCTATACATTCGATGAAATTGATTTTAACTGGAGAACTCATTCTCCTGTTCCTCCATCAATATCTGAAGTTGGAATTTGTTTAAGAAGAGAAATGATGGAGGACTGGACTCTTGATTTCAAGGTATTTGTTTATGGAATTGCAGATAATGGTAAGGGAAGTTATGTAGGTGAAACATGGGTTTATCATTCTGCAGATGATCCGCTTACAGATGTATCAGATACTTTTAAGAATGATAATATTGTTGTTCATCCTACAATCACAAATGGCAAAGTACATATAACTTCAGAAATTTTTTTTCAGGAAGTAGAAGTTCATAATATTCAGGGTAAATTAATACAAACTAATAAGTTAAATGGTAACAAGTGTACCATTGATCTAAATGGCAACATGAAAGGTATTTATTTCGTAAAAGTTAAGCAAAATAATCGTTATTCAACACATAAACTTATACTTACACAATAGTTGGCA
>CALDOI010000041.1 GCA_937912115.1 uncultured Bacteroidota bacterium
GGTCTCGACATCATAGGCTGGCAGGTTTGTTAGACCATTTATGTAACTTACTGTAAATGTAATATCAGTACCATTTGGTACCGGTACACCGTTATTATCAAGTCCATCCCATGTTAATAAATTTTGTCCAGCTTCAACCTGTTCAGTCAATGTTCGTGTTGCATAAGGTGGCATTACTAATTCGATATCCACGTTACCGGGTTTATCTACCTGAACATTAAAGTCAACCATACCACTACAATAAGCTACTCCAGTAACTGGGGCAGTTATGGTACCAAGACTATTTGCAGGTGGGAAAATTGCGTCATCAGGTTCATTTAAAAATATATCATATTCAGGAACATAAACACTTTCATTAACCGACATTCTGTCGATTTCGAAATTATTATTATCGTAACAACCATATGAGTTACAAAATGTAACCCATATACCACCACTCATATTATTTAATTCTAATGAAGTAACTATACTATCGGTTGAATAGATATAAAACTTAGCTGAACAATTACTTTGTTCCCACATTTGCCAGGCTTGAGAGTATAGTCTACCAAGCTTTATTTCACTAGTAATAGTACTAGCAATTGTTATGTCTAAAAATTCAATTTCAAAACCACCACGATTAGCCAAACCTGTGGCAGTATATACTCTATCGAACTCAATATAATATTTTCCGGGACCAGGTGGGGTAAATTCAAGGGCGTCATAACCACCCACACCAGCTAACTGATTCGGGCCTATTCTTGCTTCACTTATGTTTTCAATATATCCGTCATCCAATGCGCTAAGTGGAAAATCGAACTGGCCAAATACTGGTATTGGATTACCTTCTTGTATTATTCTATAAACTATTTTATTACCACCACCAGCACCAGAACCATTGAGGCCTATATAAACTATTTCATCATCAAGCACATTGAAATAAAGACGTTCTTCTTCGTTACAACCATAAACTGCAAATTGATATCGATCGCCCTGCCCACTATTACACTGATTTAGAAAATCACTACAACAATAAAAGCGGGTACTATATCCTCCAACGTATATTTCCTTCGATCCCTCACCCATCAGCAGATTAGGCAGTAAAACAAGTCCAAATAGATATAAATACAGGTTACGACCAATATTAGTAAAGATTGATCTGGCGATGTTTAAACTTATGTTTTTCAGAGTAAAAAATTGATTCATATTTGATGTATTAATTTCTTAAAATCTTTAACAAAGTCAATTAATTTACTTTATTAATCAACTCATAGTATACTGTACTCAGCTCAAAAAATGCTTATTCCTTAATAAGACCACATTTTTTAGAAAAAGTTGCTTTTTGGATTATCTACATACTAGAAGGTACTGGTATTGGTTTGAAAGTGTATCTTGATTGTGTAATTTTCCAAAGCTATTTCATTAATTACCCATACATTATACCACAAAAAACCATTGAATATTTAATAACCAATGGTTAATTTTTTTTCAAGATGTAAATGTAAACTTATTTATGATTATAATAACTGTCATATAATAACATTGGAGTTATTTATATGGAGTCTTAATTATTACTAAAAGTATACTTTTCAATGTTTGTTTTTTGTTTTTTATGGAGAATTAAAACGAGTGCAGCTCGTCAGGATTTGCCATCCTGACGCATAGAGATTTAGAATTTGTAATTCTTTGTATTCTGAAGTCAATTAATAGAAATGTGAAATGGGGATTATCTGCGATTATCCCAGAGGGGGGAGGTTCAGAGCGAAACCCAACAATCTTCTATCGAAGATTTTGGTGTTTTGTTTTTTCAGTCGAATTGCAAACAAGAGGGATTAACTGCGATGATCCCAGAGGGGGATGTTCAGAGCGAAACCCAACAATCTTCTATCGAAGATTTTGGTGTTTTGTTTTTTCAGTCGAATTGCAAACAAGAGGGATTATCTGCGATGATCCCAGAGGGGGATGCCTGGCATGCATAGAAACCCGAATCCTCTGTCGAGGATTCTTGGTTTTTGTTTTTTATGTAGAATTTCAAACGAGTTTGAATTCTCCCTAAAAAACAAAAACCCGCAACTCACGTTGCGGGTTTCCTTATGCGGAGAATAAGGGATTCGAACCCTTGGATCCCGCGAAGGATCAATGGTTTTCAAGACCACCGCATTCGACCACTCTGCCAACTCTCCGGGGGCAAAAGTAATATTTTTTGGAAATCCAATACCCTAGGATTCAAAAAAAAATCAAAATTGTATTTAATACCTGTTATGCAGCTGATTACAGGACAATATTTTTTGTGATTCATTGAGCTTTTCACTATTAATGATATATTTTTTGCTGAAACAATACTCATAAAACACAGATACGTAGCAATAAGTTTATGGATTAGTAACTCTCACATAATTCAAGTAGCTGTTGAACCTGTTTTTTATTTGAAGAAAATCTACATAAAACTTCCCGCTTGTTTTCAAAATACAATCCTGTTTTCCCTGTTACCTGATCACTTATGGCCAACCATGATGGAGTATCGGCACCCTGCCTGGGTGTCTCGTGACCCCCAAATCCAAGGTTATTACTTAGAGTTGAATTTACATCTCCGGGATGACAGGAATTTACTGCTATTCCATTTTTTTTCAATAATTGAGAATACGCAAATGACAACATTCGATCTGCCTGCTTCGATTGCCTGTATGCCTCATCATTATTATAATGCCGGTTTTTAAACTCAACATCATTAAGATCAAGACCACCGGTCCAATAACTTGCTACGTTAACAATTCTTGCATTATGCACACCAATCATATGCTTGCCCATAGTTTTCATCATCCACATATAACCCAATACATTAGTGGCAAATTGCATTTCAATACCTTCAGCCGATTCAAGTCTTTGACGTGGTGTAGTAGCAGCGTTATTAATTAGAATATGTAGTGGCCCTATCCATTTCTGAGATAATTCCTCTATGGATTGCTTGCTTGATAAGTCAACAACCTCATAACTGATCTGTTGATTTAGTGTTATCCTCTTTATTTCAGAAACGGTTTCAACAAGTTTTGTTTCATTTCTACCAATTAATACGACTTTAATATTATCATTCAAAGCAATTATTTCGGCAATAGCCTTACCAATTTTACCGTAAGCTCCTGTTACAAGAGCAACTCTTTCAGTATTCATAATAGTATACATTTTTAAAACCTGGTCCTACTTCTAAAAGGAAAACTCATCTTCAATGCCTAACCCCAACCCAAAACACAAAACACATATCCCAAAACTCTATTTTTCCATAAAATTAATAATAAAGATTGTATTTTTGCAAATTCTAAAATTTTTATAAAAATTACGATAATATGAAACATGCTGAAATACACACCCCAAAAGGTGTAATGAAAGTTGAATTCTACGAAAAAGATGCTCCAAAAACAGTTAAAAACTTCATAAGTCTTGCTGAAAAAGGCTATTATAATGGTCTTAATTTCCATAGAGTAATTCCTGATTTTGTTATTCAAGGCGGTTGCCCTGATGGAACTGGTGCCGGTGGCCCTGGATATTCAATTGATTGTGAACTTGATGGCAACAATCAATATCACGACAGAGGAGTGCTATCAATGGCTCATGCCGGACGTAACACAGGTGGATCACAGTTTTTCGTTTGTCACTCACGTTCGAATACAGCTCATCTTGACCGCAATCACACATGCTTCGGAAAAGTTTATGAAGGAGTTGATGTTATTGACAATATTCGTGAAGGTGACAAGATTGAGAAGATTGTAATTGTAGAAAAATAACAGTTTTCGGGTTGTCAGGTTTAATATTAACTTTAAAGATTAAAACCTGACAACCTAACAACACCATCATCATAAACATTCAAAACTAATCAATGCTTTTTCTGCGTCCTGAATTTTTGTATGGGCTAATGGCTCTTTCAATACCGGTAATTATTCACTTGTTTAATTTCAGGAAGCATAAAAAAATGTACTTCAGTGATATTAGTAAATTAAAGAATATCACCATAACAACACGTAAACAGCAGAAACTCAAACATATTGTTGTACTAATACTTAGGATGCTTGCCATCTTATTTATTGTATTAGCTCTTGCCGGACCAGAACTTAAGAATGATGCTAAACAGTCTTCCGACTCTGGTACAATTACATTTTTTGTCGACAATTCATATAGTATGATGGCTGAAGGATCAGCCGGCCGTCTATTTGAAAATGCGAGACAAGAAGCTTTACAGATTATTGAACAATCTGCCGACAATAGCAACTTTATTATCCTATCAAATAATAATGACGGCAATTTATTACGCTTACTGGGTAAAGAAGCAGCCACTTCTGAACTCGAAAAACTAGAAATATCGTCTGAGACAAAGAAATTATCAGATGTAATCGTAATGCGCAACAGGATACTCCTTAACAATAATATTACCGATTGTGAAACTTATCTGTTCTCTGATTTTCAGGTTAATTCATCAGATATACTTTCATTTCCTGCTGATAGCACCAATAACTATTTCTTCATTCCTATTCAACAACTTCAAAATAAGAATATCTATATTGACAGTTGCTACATTGTTAGCTCTGAATTAATGACAGGTAGCAATGTTGAATTAAAAGTATGGATTAATAATGATTCAGATACTGATTATGAAAAAGTGCCACTTAAACTGTCAATAAATGATCAGCAAAAAGCTGTTGCGGGAATCGATATTGTTGCAGGTTCAACAAAACAGGTTACCCTTAATTTTAAACCCACTGAATCTGGCTGGAATACCGGAGCTATTGAAATTGAAGATTTTCCAATAACGTTTGACGATAAAATGCATTTCGCTTTCAATGTTGTTCCACATATAAAAATATTGATAATCGAAGAAAATAGATTACCAAAAAACGGAAACAAAGATTATTTAAGGAAATTCTATTCTTCAGACAAAATATTCAATGTTTCGACAATGAATTATAGAGCAATCGAATTTGGCCAGCTAAGCAACTATGATTTGATCATAATTAATGAATTACCTGATTTCTCTTCCGGTTCAATAATTCAATTTAAACAATATATTTCTAACGGAGGAAACTTATTATTTATCCCGCCATCATCTGAATATTCTGATGAAATTTCAATATTTTTATCTGGTATGAATGCAGGAAATTTAGTAGGTATAGATACACTATCAACTCGCATTACCCGATTAAAACTATCGAATAGACTATTTTCTGAATCAATAATTAAAGTACCTCAAAATGCTGAACTGCCAACCATTTCAAGGCATTATAGTTATAAATTCCCTACAAATTCCGGCGTTGAAACACTTGTAAGTTTGCTTTCGGGCGATGATTTTCTTTCAAAAAAAGAAATTGGTTCAGGACAATTATATATACTTTCAGTTGGCCTTGGTAATCAATATGGAGATTTTACTTCCCAACTTCTATTCTCTCCTATAATGCATGGCATTGCATCAAAACGTGGCTCGGAACAAAATTTGTATTATATACTTGGTGAAGATGATAATATTAAAATATCAATTAGTAATTTAGAACTTTCCGAAACCCCCTTTTCACTTATTTCAAATCAAAGCAACCAACCTGTTATTCCGATGCAACAGATTCAAAATGAAGAGCTAAACCTGTTCCTTGATAACATAAAGCTTCAAAAGGGATACTACAAGCTAATGTTGCTGGATTCTGTAATAAGTTTATTGGCATTTAATTATAATCGTGATGAATCAGAAATGGAATTTTACGATATACAACAGCTTGATGAATTATGCAATAAATCAAAGTTGAAAAATGCAAGTGTGCTAAATGTAATCGATCCAAATTATAAGGAAGTTATTAACGCTCTTCAAAAAGAGAGTGATTTTTGGAAGCTATTTATTATTTTCGCACTCTCAGTAATTTTATTGGAAATATTAGTGTTGAGATATTGGAAATAACAATGAGTGAATGAGGCAATGTGTGAATGTGCAATGAATGAATGATGCATTCAATCATTTAAGCATTGCAAAAATAATCATTAGAAAAAAGAATTGAAATAAAACATGAGTGAGGTAGAGGAAGCCAATGATCAGGTAGATGATCAACAACCAAATCAGGAAGAAGGACATAAAGCTACACACTTAAGTGGCATGTACCAGAATTGGTTTCTGGATTATGCTTCTTATGTAATACTGGAACGTGCAGTACCTGAAGTTGATGATGGACTTAAGCCTGTGCAACGACGTATCCTTCATGCGATGAGCAGGTTAGACGATGGTAGATTTAACAAAGTTGCTAATATCATCGGTCATACAATGCAATTTCACCCCCATGGTGATGCCTCAATTGGAGATGCTCTTGTTCAGTTAGGACAAAAAGAACTACTGATCGACATGCAGGGTAACTGGGGTAATACCCTTACGGGAGACAGAGCAGCCGCTCCCAGATACATTGAAGCACGTTTATCAAAATTTGCTAAAGATGTGGTTTTCAATCCAAAAACAACTGTTTGGAAATCTTCGTACGATGGCCGTAACAAGGAACCCGTAACGCTTCCTGTAAAATTTCCATTGTTATTGGCACAAGGTGTTGAAGGAATTGCGGTTGGTTTAGCATCTAAGTTGCTTCCTCATAATTTCATTGAACTTATAGATGCATCCATTCTTTATTTGCAAGAAAAGAACTTTGAGTTATTACCCGACTTTCTAACGGGAGGAATGGCTGATTTTTCAAAATACAATAATGGCATCAGAGGGGGTAAAGTAAGGGTTAGAGCTAAAATTTCACAGGTCGATAAAAAAACTCTCATAATAAACGAGATTCCCTTTTCCACAACTACATCTTCTTTAATTGATTCAATCGTTTCTGCAAACGACAAGGGGAAAATTAAAATAAAAAAGATTGATGATAATACTGCCGAAAACGTTGAAATAGCAATTCAACTTGCACCCGGTGTATCACCCGATCAAACCATTGATGCTCTCTATGCATTTACAAATTGCGAAGTCAGTATTTCTCCCAACTCGTGTATTATAATTGATCAAAAACCTCATTTCATTTCCGTAAAGGAAATCCTGAAGCAAAATACTAATCATACGGTACATCTACTAAAATCAGAACTTGAAATTAGGCTTAGAGAACTTGAGGATCAATGGCATTATTCATCTTTAGAGAAAATCTTTATCGAAAATAGAATATACCTTAGAATTGAAGAATGCGAAACCTGGGAATGTGTAATCCAAACAATCGATGAAGGTTTGGATCCCTTTAAGAAACTACTTAGACGTGAGGTAATAGAAGATGACATTGTAAGGCTTACGGAAATAAAGATCAAACGAATTTCTAAATTCAATGCATTTAAAGCTAATGATCAGATAAAAGCCGTTGAAGAAGAAATGAGTGAAGTAAACAATCACCTTGCACATTTAATTGATTATGCTATAAACTACTTCAGGCAGATAAAAAAGAAACACGGCAAGGGTAAGGAACGTAAAACTGAGATACGGAATTTCGACACAATCAACGCATCTAACGTTGCCGTTGCTAACTCAAAATTATATATCGACAGGGAAGAAGGATTTATAGGTACAGCCCTTAAAAAAAATGAATATGTTACCGAATGCTCCGACATTGATGATGCAATAGTTTTTAAATCGGATGGAACGATGATTGTAATAAAGGTTGCTCCTAAAGTATTTATAGGCAAAGGTGTTATACATGTTGATATATTTAAAAAGAGTGACGATCGTACCATTTACAACATGATTTATCAAAATGGAAAACGTGGAAACTGTTACGTAAAACGTTTTGCCGTTGTGGGTGTAACACGTGATAAAGAATATGATTTAACAATAGGTACCGAAGATTCTAAGGTGATCTATTTCACCGCAAACCCAAATGGTGAAGCCGAAGTAATAAAGATAAATCTGCGAGCTAAACCAAAATTGAAGAAACTTAATTTCGATTTTGATTTTAGCGAAATTGCCATCAAGGGAAGAGGTTCCAGGGGAAATATTATAACTAAGCATTCCATAAAAAATATTGTGCAAAGGGAAGAGGGTATATCAACCCTTGGTGCAAGAAATATATGGTATGATGATACCGTTCGTAGGCTGAACTCTGACGAAAGAGGTTTATTTATTGGTGCTTTTAAAGGTGATGATAGGATTATTAGCATTATGGATACAGGAGACTTGAAACTGACCGGATATGATCTATCAACACATTTTGAAGATAATATGATTGAAGTAGCATTGTTTGATCCCGATAGTATAATTACAGCCGTATATTATGATGGAGAACAGAAACTCTATTATGTAAAAAGATTTCAAATAGCCGATAATACACCGCTAAACAAGATTATTAACTTTATTGGTGAAGAAAAAGGGTCGAAACTAATTACATATTCGTTTGATCATCTTCCAAGACTACAATTTGAAATAAAAAAGAGTGGAAGTAGCCAAACTGAAGTAGAGGTGATTCCCCTTGCTGATTTTATTTCCGTAAAAAGTTATAAAGCTAAGGGTAAACGGCTTTCTGTTCATGAGCTACGTAAATTAAAATTAATCGATCCACTACCCTACACCGCTCCTAATAATGAAGAGGAAATAGATGAGGAAGTTGATACTGAAATTGAAGATGAATTTACAGATATAGAAGATGTTACTATCGTAGATTCAGAAATCACAGACGATGAACCAAAGATAGATAAACCTCTCGTTTCTGATAAAAAGAAAGAAGAAAAGAAACCTCCGGTTATTGATAAAAAAGATCCTCCTCAGTTAGAACTGGAGTTTTAATTAGTCATTACACCTGTAGCCTTTTTTGATATAACTATCTGTATGGTTATACAATAAGTCACCTAAACTATAATTAGTAAAAATTATTTACTTTTGCCGACCCAATTAATTGATTATTGATTATTGATTATTGATTATTGATTATTGATTATTGATTATT
>CALDOI010000042.1 GCA_937912115.1 uncultured Bacteroidota bacterium
CCGCCATCCTGTTTGTATTAGTAATTGCTTTTGTTGTGTTCTATTTTTGGGCTCGACGACCACTTTATAATGAAACTGAATACTCAAAAATCTTAGCGTTTTCAGATAATGGAGGTAGAGTAATTCAGGATACTTTCTCTATCGCAACTTATAATATTGGTTATTTATCAGGCATGACCAACAATTTGGCCGTTGACAGAACTCAAAGTTTGATAGAATCCAATCAAGAGAAAGCTGTCATACTATTGAAAGATAAAGAGCCTGATATAGTTGCTTTTCAAGAGATCGATTTTAATTCGAAAAGAACATATGATATCAATCAAATGGAAAAGTTAGGTAAACTGACTGGTTTTCACAGTGGGGCAATGGCAGTAAACTGGGATAAGCAATATGTACCATTTCCATATTGGCCAATTAAATACAATTTTGGTAGAATGCTATCAGGTCAGGCTGTGCTTTCGCATTCGGCAATACTTTCGAATGATTTCGTTGTGCTGCCAAAACCAGAATCAAACCCATTTTACTACAACGATTTTTATCTGGAAAGGTTAGCACAGTTGGTATGGGTGCCCACTAAACATGATAGCTTATTGATTATCAATGTGCACTTTGAAGCATGGGATGCGCCAACTCGTGAACTTCAGGCGGACATTGTATTGGATATATTTAAAAAATATGAGCAAAACCATCCCGTCATTTTATTGGGTGATTTTAATTGCACACCTCCCTTTGCCGAAAATGCATTTCCTGAGAAAACAATTGATGTTATAATGAATCACCCAAGTATCTCAACGGTAATAACCGAGGAAGAGTATAATATTAACCCTGAGCACTATTTCACTTTCAATAGTGAAGAACCCAATATAAAAATCGATTACATTTTTTACAATAACAAGTATTTAGATTGTTTGGATGCTGATGTAATATATGAAGCTGGCGATATTTCAGATCACTTACCAGTTTGGGCAAGGTTTGCATTTATTTCTAAAAAATAAAAAAGCCACCCCGATTTCGGATGGCTTCTCAATATTTTTATTGAAGATTACTTCGAATCTCCGTCAACAGCCCATTTTAAATAAATGGAGCCCCAGGTAAAACCTCCGCCAAATGCCGAAAGAACAATGTTATCTCCTTTTTTTAGTTTAGGCCCCCATTCGTGTAAACACATTGGAATAGTTCCATTGGTTGTGTTCCCATAACGTTCGATGTTGATCATTACCTTTTCCTTTTCCAGTCCCATGCGGCGTGCTGTGGCCTCAATAATACGCATGTTGGCCTGGTGAGGAACAAGATATGCAATGTCTTCAGATTTTAGGTTGTTGCGTTCCATTATCTCAACGCTAACGTCAGCCATCTTGGTAACAGCAAATTTAAAAACTGCTTGCCCTTCCTGATAAATGAAGTGTTCGCGATTAGTAACAGTATCAATAGTTGGGGGATATTTTGATCCACCTGATTTTTGATACAAGTGAGGAATACCAACACCATCGCTATACATTTTTGAATCAATAATACCTACATCTTCAGTAGTTGGTTCAAGCAGCACTGCTCCACCTGCATCTCCAAATAGTATACATGTTGTGCGATCGGTATAATCAACTATTGATGACATTTTATCGGCACCAATTACTATAACCTTCTTAAACTGCCCCGACTCAATATATCGGCGACCGGTTTCTAAGGCATATAAAAACCCTGAGCAGGCAGCATTCATATCAAAACAAAATGCATTTTTAATTCCAACTTTTTCACTAATTATGTTTGCTGTTGTAGGAAACAGCATATCCGGAGTTACAGTTGCACATATTACCAAATCTATCTCTTCGGGAGAGGTTTTTGTTTTTTTAAGTAACCCCTCAACGGCATTTGCTCCAATAACTGAGGTACCCTGTCCTTCACCTTTTAATATATGTCTTTCCTTTACTCCGGTACGTGTCATTATCCATTCATCATTGGTATCAACCATTGTGGATAATTCTTCGTTTGTTAGTATATAGTCAGGAACCCAACCATTAATTCCGGTAATTGCTGCATTTATTTTCGACATCCTTTGTTTTTTTCAATTTAATCTAAAGCAAAAATACAATTTTTACTTTGGCATAAGTTTATATGCCAGAACCTACATAATACATATCCGTGTAAAAAAACAAAACCCTTGGATACCTAGATACACAAGAGCTTTTTCGTTTTTTTTCAAATATTCGCCTTGGTTAAGCCTAATATTTGACTGATAAAGTATTTTATGACTATTCAGCTTTGGCGCTTTCAACTACCAATTTGCCTTTGTAGTACATGTCGCCATCAACATAATATGCACGGTGGTAAACATGAATTGTTCCTGTAGTTGGGCATGTTGCCAATTGAGGAGCTTCAGCTTTATAATGAGTTCTTCTTTTGTCTCTTCTGGTTTTCGAAATTTTCCGTTTTGGATGTGCCATTTTATTATTCTTTATTTATTAACTTTAATCTAGTTTCAATTTTTTTAAAGCGTCCCAACGAGGATCATCTTTTTGTTCAGAGTACTTGTTAAGTCTATCAATCATATCTTCGTTACAAGTACTATTACCCTGGTCATCGTCAGGATGAACTTTCTTAATTGGTAACATCAAATTTATATATTCATAAATATACTGACTAAGGTCAACATTGCTTTCGTTTGTTGGAATTGTAATAACCTCATCTGATATTTCTTCGTAAGCGTCAGAGTATTTTACGATAAGTCGGAAATCATTTTCAACATTCATCTTAAATTTTTCAAGACATCGATCGCAATTTAGCTCAACCCATCCCTTAAAATGAAATTTAATATCCATTAAATTTGATTCCCTTACCAATTCCACAACCAGCTCCAATAGCCCGTTATCAGTATCATAGTACTCATAATTGTTAAAGAACGTATTATCGATTTTATAAGTATAGCTATGGCTTCCTAAGGCAAGACCCATAACGGGTATAATATATTCAACCATCTGTTTCACTGTACACAAAAATCGGGCGGCAAAATTACATCTAATTATTAATAATAACAAACATTATTAACATTATGATTATTGATGTAATGTATTGCACTTTATCCGGCTATTGTTAATTAATTAACATGAATTACGGGTGGTTTTGAATATATTGAGAATAATATTTTGTCGCCTTACTATTAATGCGTTTTAATTCAGTATGTTATGTGGCTATTTATATGGTGAAAAAATAGCGTGTTTTTACTTGGATTTGAACTATTCTATCTAAATTTGCTGCTTGAAAAAAATAACAAATATCCTATAATTATGATGTTCATAAATAAATTAATAGCAGCAATATTGCCATTGATGCCACAGAGTCTTGTTTGGATCTTTTCTAGAAGATATATTGCAGGCCAAACCCTGGGCGAAGCAATCGATATTGCAAAAAATCTGAACACAGAAGGTAATATGGTTACCATAGATCTTCTTGGTGAATTTATTACTGAGATATCGCAGGCAGAAAAGAATCGCGATGAATATCTGGAAATAATTGAAACCGTAGAAAAAAGTGATATCGATGGTAATTATTCACTAAAACCAACAATGTTTGGGTTGCTTATCGACAAGGATGCATGCTATGAAATGATAAGGGAAATCGTAAAGAAGGCTGTTGAGTATAATAACTTCGTTAGGGTAGATATGGAAGATTCGCAATGTGTTGATCTTGAAATAGAACTTTTTAGGAAGTTAAAAAAAGAGTTTCCAAAAAATGTTGGCCTGGTACTACAGGCATATTTACATCGTACATTACCCGACATAGATGCTATGATGGACATGCACTCAAAAGACAATCCTATAAACTATAGGATATGTAAGGGAATTTATGTTGAGTCGGAAAAAATTGCCTATAAAAAATATGCTGAAATTAATGAGCACTTTTTAGAAGATCTTGAGCATATGTTCAAAAATGGAATTTATCCTGGTATTGCTACCCATGATGAAAAACTAGTTGAGGGTGCTTACAGGTTAATCGAAAAATATAATGTTCCCAACGATAAGTTTGAGTTTCAGATGCTATATGGAGTTACTCCCGGATTAAGAAAGTCAATATTGGAAAAGGGTTACAGGATGCGTATTTATACACCATATGGAAAACAATGGTTCGCATATTCAACTCGTAGATTAAAAGAAAATCCAAAAATGGCGCAAGAAATTGTAAAAGCGCTGTTTGTTAGGGGATAAAAACGAGGGTGTAGGCTACGGTATGAGTCCATATCATCTACGTTGCAAGTTAATATCCTCCTTAACGAAGTGAAGAAACCCAATTATGGTTTGAGTAGAGATACTTCGCTGCGCTCAGCATGACAAAATACAATCTGTTAATCAATTGGAATTTCCTGACCCTCAATCCATGGAGCTCCGGCATTAATTAATTGCTTTTCAACATTGGGAATCTGAATATTCACAACATTTTCAAGTTCTGTTTTGATGCTAGCAAATTCTGTTTTTGCTATTTCTAAACTCTTAACATGGGTAGGTGTTGGGCCATAAGTTGAATTTTGAACACCCATGGAGGCAGCACTTAGTCGACTCATAACCGTAGGGTTGTTCTTTTCCCCAATTTGATCTTTCGAACTATTGCCATATAGTTTTTTCTTTATATCAATCAATTGTTGGTTCAGGTAATAAATTTCACCATCAATTGAATCATCTGTAAGATTTGTTACGGTAAATGCCTTTTTCATTCCAGCAACCTTTCTAACAGCATTGTCAAGTACAATATTGAATGCTGAAGTCGACATTTGCATGCTGTTTATTTCATTCCAAAAAGCGGTCACTTCTTTAGGTGAAGAACCTTCCAGCTCACCATCGTAAAGCTTTTTGACTTTGATTGAAACCGACTCCGATAATTCTGTAACTTTTCCATCAATTCTCTTTGATAAACTAGCTGTGTAGATTCCAGGGGTTACCAGAAAACCAGATGACGAATACGAATCAAAAACACTTTTACTATTAATATTTATTGCTTGTGATGCCGGAGTTCGTAAATCCCATGCAACCCTATGAAAACCTTTTCCGATAGGCCCTTCAATGCGTCGAATAATGTTTTCTGCACTATCTTTAATTGTTAGAAATATTACCGGAGCTTCCTCATTACGCTCAGTTTCAACCACATCCCATCCCGGAAAAACAATGTCTTTTTTCTCTTCAATTAGTTTTTTTTCTCTTTTCTGGCGGTCAGCTTTTTTTGTTAAATACTCATCGGCAAGATAGTAGGTAAAAACTGCCCCAAAAGGAGGGTTCGGAGCAATGTAATAAGATTCTCCCTGAGAACCCTTTCCTCCAAATGTTTGATCCGGTCTTGGCAAATACCACAACGCATCTCGTGCCGGAAATAGTGTAGCCTCCTTTTTCAATTGATCTTCACTAACAAATCGTAAGGCGCTATAATCGTCCAGCACAAAAAAGCTTCTGCCAAAGGAAGCTCCAACCAGATCGTTTTCACGTTTTTGAATTGCCAAATCTCGAAAGGAAATAGTGGGCACATTACCCATTAATTTGATCCATTTTTTTCCTCCATCGATGGAAGTATAAATTCCAAACTCGGTTCCTATAAATAGCAGTTCGGGCTTTACATGATCCTGAACTATTCGCCATACCAAAGTACTATCTGGTATATTACCACTTATTGATTGCCATGTGTTTCCACGATTTGTACTCTTGTAAACATATGGTTTAAAATCGCCCGATTTGTGATTGTCAAGAACCACATAAACAGTATTTGGATTATGTAAGTCGGCTTTAATATCATTTACAAATGCTGATGATGGCACGCCGGGAAGTTTACTAACCTCAACTTTTTTCCAACTATCTCCACCGTTTTCAGTAATCTGGATCAACCCATCATCAGTACCTGCATATATCAGACCTTCCTGTAATGGTGATTCTGTCAACGAAGTAATCGTATTATAATTCGACATTGCATTAATATCCCAAGGTGAATCCCAGCTCCATGTTTGATCCATTAACGGTAATGTCATCCTTTCCTGATTACGTGTCAGGTCATCCGAAATCGTAGACCAACTATCGCCCCTGTTATCCGAACGCCACACTCTTTGCGAAGCAAAATAAAGCCTCGTTGGCAAATGTGGGCTAACAAGAATTGGAGCATCCCAATTGTATCGTTCATAGTCTTCTCCAGCCCCGGGTTGTGGTTGAATAAAAACAAATTCCCCTGTGCTAAGGTCAATCCTATTTAGATGACCTTCCTGCCATTCGGAGTATATTATATTTGGATTTCCCGGCTCGGTAGCGGGTTGGTGCCCATCGGCAAATAATGTCATAATCCAGTCTGAATTACTTATGCCACTTTTGGTGTTAGTCCTTGAAGGTCCTCCCTGAGTACCATTATCCTGAGTGCCCCCATAAATATTATAGAAGGGTTCAGCATCATCCAGCGCCAGTTTATAGTATTGAGTTAATGGCAAGTTGGCCATATACCGCCAATTTTCAGTATTATCGAAACTCTCGTAGATGCCACCATCGGTTCCTACAAGCAAATAATCTGCATCATCTTTCCTAAAAGCAATTGCATGATTGTCAGAATGTTTGTTATCCTCTTTCATGCGATGGAAGGTTTTTCCTCCATCCTCACTTACCTGAATTCGCACATCAGCAAGATAAATTTTGTCGAACTCATGAGGGCTTGCATAAAGCTCCTGATAATAATGCGGTCCGGTGGCTCCCGAAACAGTCTCAGATTGTTTTTCCCACGATGCGCCACGATTGTTGGATTTAAAAACCCCACCTGTTCTTCTATCAAGTTCAATTGCAGCGTATACAACATCTGGTTTTTGAGGAGAAATGGCAAGACCTATTTTACCCATATTGGAATCGGGTAGTCCTATCTTGAGTTTTTCCCAGGTTAGCCCACCATCTAGCGAACGGTGAATACCAGATCCGGGTCCGCCTCCCATGTATGATGCAACGGTCCTGTTTCTTTGCCATGTTGCGGTATAAATCAAGTCAGGGTTTCTGGGATCAATTACAATGTCGGTAACTCCTGTCCATTGATTATCGCCAAGTGTTTTTTTCCATGTTAATCCACCATCAATTGACTTGAACAAACCACGATCGCCACCCTTCGACCATAAAGGACCTTGTGCTGCAACCCAAATAATATTTGAATTATTTGGGTGTACAATAATTTTGGAAATATGTTGCGAATTTTTCAATCCCATATTTTTCCAGGTATGGCCATCATCATCACTACGATAAACCCCATCTCCAAAACCAACATGCCTACCGCCAACATTCTCCCCTGTTCCAACCCATACAATATGTGGATTATTGGGGTCGATACTCACACATCCTATGGAAAAAACTTTTTGTTCATCGAAAATGGGTGTCCATGTGGTACCAGCATTTATGGTTTTCCATACTCCTCCTGATCCGGCACACACATACCAAATACTACTATTTTCAGGATGAATAGCAATATCAGAAATTCGTCCTGACATTAGTGCGGGACCAATATTCCTGAATTCCAATCCTGAAAAAGTTTTATCGGTTAAAGGATCATTTTTTTCTTTAGTCTGACCTATGGTTAAGATTGGTTGAATGGCCAGTAATATTATTATCACCAGCTTAAAACAATTATTATTCATGTTGTTGGGGATTGTTTAGAACTTTCAAATGTAAGAAAAAATGGATATAATTATCTTTGTCATCAACAAATTGCACTAAACCGAAACCTGTGATCAATAATTATTTTCCTTAACTAACGTTTTTAATAATAAACTAAATTTGCACGTCCGATGCTTTGTGCAAAATACGGGCCAAAACTTAAAAATATGCGGAGAATAATTTCAATTATTATATTGATTTTTGTAGTAGTTTTATTTACCAATGCCCAGTCGTTTAATGGTTTTAGTGATGATGAGTCGACACTATATGCAATGAATAAACAGGTTGGGCAGTTTGTTCATCGATTCAATATGGAAGAAGATAATTATGGTAAATTACTTGCCCAAACTGATAATAAGTACAGAGACAATGAATTGCGCAGAAAAGTCCTTCCCGGAATGTTCGACAATTACAACCCTCGAACTTCAGGAAACCTGAAGAAGTATTTTATAAATGATGTTACCAACGAGAAGGTTCCAGTATATCTAAATTTTTTAGACAACAATTGGTATGCGGAAGTATCAGCAACTTTTATGATAAAGGGAAGAGAAGAAAGCCTGATTCTTTTTCTGACTCTGGAGGAGGAAAACCTTGGGTCGAAATGGATATTGAGTAATGTGTATTTCCGTAATTTCAGCTTGTTATTTCCAAAGGTCGACTCTACTGAGCAAACAAAGCACTTTTTACATCCCCAAAGTCATGAACTTGATTTTATGAACCTTCATAAAGCTCTTGAAAACTCAGGGTATGTTGAACTATACGCATCTACCAACTATCAACCCGATTATTTAACACTGTTTTTTTATATGATGAAAACTAATCAATTGAAGTTTAAAAAAATAGATAGTGTAAAGTTTCATTTTTTTCAAATAAATAATTGGTATTTTGAATTGTCGTTTTTTAACCGGGATGATATAAATTCGGGATGGTTAATATCAAACCTTGTTTATGTTAACGAGGCTGATAAACAGGAATTAATAAGAACTTACAAATTATGCGGAGCAAACTAATTTTTATATTTCTTCTGGGGATTTTTATTTTCTCGAACAACTGTGCTGCACAAAACGACAGCATATTATCTTTGGAGCAAATTAAGAAGTATGCGGAGCAAAGCAGGCAGATCGTTAACTATTTGGAAGGCACATTAAACTTTTTGGGTAATCCTAATGAATTGCCATCTGATAAGGATATAATTTTCAACGAAAGTTATATGAAAATTTTTGTTGACGATAAAGTGCAGATTGAAGATGATCTTGATGAAAATCGCGAAATACCACTAAACAAAGATGTTCAGGCATATTTAAAAGATATTGATTTCTTTTTTAAGCAAGTAAAATTTAATTTTGAAATTGATGAAATTGAACAGTTAGTTACTGATAATAATGTGCTGGTTTTTAAACTTTCGTTGAACAGACATCTTGAAGGAATAACTGTGGGTAATGATACTGTTAATAACAATCAATTACGATATATCGAGATCAACTTTGATCCTCTTCAAAATGATCTGAAGATAGCTAGCATTTATACTACTAAAATCCAAGAGAAAGAAGAGTTAAAATACTGGTGGAACAACATGTCAGACGAATGGAAAAACTTTTTTGGTAGTTCAATAATTGTATATGACACACTTCCACTTAAAAACATAATTTGGTTTTCGGATACTTCTATTGTTACAATGAAATGGACACAGACAATAACTGCCGATACGGCATTATTGATTGATGATGATATTACCGATCCTCCTCTGTTTGCAGCAGACACACTACTAATTGTTTATGATACAGTTACAAACATTACACCAGATACAATCACCGTTAATACCAATACTATATATCGGTTATTAAAGACTTTTAGAAAAATCCAAAAAATTGATATCTCAAACAATCTTATAATTTACAATCTTGATCCTATATCAGAACTATCGGAATTAGTTGATCTTAACATGTCAAATACCCTAATCGATAACCTTACCCCCATTCGAAATCTAAAAAAATTAGAAGTGTTTGAATGCTCGGGATCTTCTGTAAGTGATATTGGGTCATTAAGATATATTTCCACACTGAAAGAAATCAACATATCAAATACATTAATTGAAAATATTGATGTTCTGAAAAATCTAAACAATGTAACTAAACTGGATTTGTCAAATTCAAAGGTTATTTACATTAACGCTCTGTCAGAGCTGATCAAGTTATCACATTTAAAAATATCGAATACCGGCATTTTGGATTTGAGCCCATTAAACAATCTATCATTGCTTTCCGACTTGAACATTTCGAATACTAAAATTGAATCACTGGGCGCGATAGATTCAATATCAAGCATCCAAAATTTAAATATTGATAGTACATTAATTAAAAATCTGAGGCCTCTTTCAAGTTATTCGAGCCTTTCGATATTACAGGCTAATAATACCGGAATTTATGACCTTAGCCCATTGAACAATCTTGGTTTACTAAAGGTGATTTATTGTGATAATAGTAAAATAAAATTGGGCGAAGCAAGTACTTTTATGGATAACAATCCCTCTTGTTTGGTTATTTATAATTCGCAGGAACTTGTGAATTGGTGGAATGGTTTATCTGCAGAGTGGCAGAATATTTTTAAAACCACATATGGTATTTCTGTACCTGTGACTAAAGAAAAACTACACTATCTTATAAATCAGAACACGTTATCTATAGCCTATAATCGAAATATCAAATCTCTGGATCCCCTTAGTATGTTACACAGGTTAGAAGTGCTGGAACTACAAAACACGTCAATTAACGACTTAACTCCTTTGTCGGGGTTAAGTAATCTGGAAGTGCTAAATTTAGTTAATACAGATGTTAAATCTCTTGACCCTCTTTCATCACTTCACAATATAAAGCAAATAATGTTTGATGAAACAAAAATAGCTGATATCTCACCACTATCCGGATCCAATAAGCTTGAGGTTATTTATTGTGATAAAACAGGTGTAACAAACGAAACCGTTTTGGAATTCAAGGTTAAAAACAATGATTGTTTAATAATATATCAAAGTGATAAACTTAGAATGTGGTGGAATAATGTGGATTCAGAATGGCAATCCGTTCTTCGTTCACAACTCGATTTACCCCAAAGCCCATCAAAAGAAGAACTACAGAAACTAGTAAATTTATCAAGCCTTGTTATTGTAAATAATATGTCGCTGAGTAACTTATCTCCGCTTCACATGTTTTTACTTCTTGAGGAACTAACAGTAAACAATACTTCCATAACTGACATATCTCCAATACTTTCTTTATCAAACTTGAAAAAACTAAATCTTGCCAAGAATCCTATTTTTAATCTCGAATCAATTTCACAACTATTTAAACTTAAAGAATTGAGACTTGAAAACACTTCTGTTGAAGATTTGGAACCAATTTCCAAACTCAAAAACTTAATAATTCTTGATGTTGCCGGCACTAAAATCAAATCATTAAAATATATAAAAAGCCTTGGTTCGCTCGAAAAGTTATATATAAATAATACTCGCATTAAAAATCTAAAGCCGCTATTCGATCTGTCAAAATTAGATTTATTGCAGTGTTATAATACTTCAATAAAGAGCTCCCGAGTAGATGAATTCAAAAGAATTAACCCAAAAGCTGAGGTTACTTATTATTGATTATTGACAAATGACCAAAATCATAAACTACCTCCCCGGCGATTATGATACCCTTATTAAATTGTGGGAAGCAGCCGGATTACCATATAAGCCACTTGGTCGTGACAGTAGAGAAAGCATTGAAAAGGAGGTGCAAAATGGTATCTGTCAATTTCTATTTGCTAAAATAGCTGATGATTACATTGGCTCTGCCCTGATTACTCACGATGGCAGAAAAGGATGGATAAACAGGGTTGTTGTACTGCCGGAATACCGAAACAGAGGAATTGCACGCAAGCTGGTTGATGCCGGTGAAAAATGGCTTGAAGAGCAGGGAATTGGAATTTTTGCCTGCCAGATTGAGGGCTATAATGATGATTCATTTGAAGCCTTTAAGAAAATGGGATATGTTCCCTTTGAAGGGATTAGATACCTGACAAAGAGAGTACATCCTGATATTTAGTACATAATTTCGTTGTTATCGTTGAGTATTTTTAATTTATCTGACAACAATTAAAAATATCTATTTCTTAATAATTTTGTCATAAGCAACGTTATTATTTACCTGCAATTTAAGAATATACATACCTGAACTCAAGTATGATATATTCATTAATTTTGTGTAAACACCTGATGTTTTCTCACCTTCACTACATTGCTTTATTATTTGACCATTTATATCAAGTAAGCTAATACTTACAAATCCATTTGACTTTAGAGTATAATCTATATTCACAAAGCTAACTGCCGGGTTTGGGGACACAATAACATCAAAGATGTTTTTCTCTGATTTATCGCGAATCGACAAAGGTCCAATCTCACCATCAACACTTATGTTTTGGGCATAAATCCCATAGTCAAAATAATTATTGGGATTTGAAATATTATCGTTCCAGGCCAATACAAACTGATTATCAACAAGGTTGCTCAATGCTGACTGATATTTATCGCTGCTAGTAAGTGACAGAGGAACAATTGGTGGCGACCATATCATTGCACCATCAATATCCAATGATGAAGCATAAATATGTGTTACTAAGCTTGTATCGGATCCATCAATTGAAAAATAATCTTTTTGATACATTAACACAACATTATTGCTCGTGGATTGACACAAACTAATTCCATTGTATGTTGTATCCATTGAGCAGATTAAGGGTATAATTTCCAGTCCATTTGTGTCCCACAAATATCCACCGTCAGCATCAAATAACTGTCCGTAAACACCCCAGCAATCAATATGATTGACTTCATCATAATGATATTCCTGCCAGCAGACCATTAATTTATCAACATTCTCAAGAAATACCATCTGAGCTTCAGCATGATAGTTCCCCGTAAATTGAGATACACTATATCCGCCTGGAAACCAAATTGTACCATCTGAATAAAGTCTATTCATATAGGTTGTTGGCATTCCTCCCGTTTCATTAATAAAAAATGACTGCCACATTACATAAGCACCCCCATTTCCATCACTGGTTAGATATGGGGTTGTATAAAGTGATTCAAAATTCATTAAATCGAGAGTGTCAATTTGAACATTATGATCCCATACCGGAAGACCTTCACTGTTCAGCATTTGAGCAAACACATGCATCCAGTCCTCTTCTCCGGGAATTGTATCCTTTTGATGTTTCTTGGTAATCCATGATACAATCAAATTATCATCAGTATAAAGCATCTGTGGAAGCATAAAATCTAAAGTGTCGGAAAGAATGGTTTCCCATAGTTTGTTCCCATTTGACGAATATCGGGCAACAAAGAGTATTGAGTTTTTAGTAGTATCTATTAATTCTTCACCCCATAAAAATATCAAATCGTTATTGTTGGCTACTGCTACCTGCGGTGATGGATCGAACCCTGTTGTATTGCTTAGTTGAAGACCATTATCTCCCCAAAGAAACTCACCTGTTGGAGATATTTTATACGCAAACACATCACTGTTTCCAGTTCGTTTATCCTGGTTGACCAGAATTACATTTTCATCCTGGTCGAGAATCATATCATAGGTTGTTACCCAGGTTTTTGTTTCATGGTCACTTATTAACAATCCTTCTTCGCCCCATAACTTTGCACCATTTTTATCAAGTTTCTGCAAATAAACATCAAAGTTAAGGTCTTCGAATTCGCTATACCATGATATATAAGTTTCGCCCAGACTGTTAGTTACAACAATCGGTATAACTTGTGAGCCGATTGTGTCGGCGATCATTAAGTTCTGGCTAGGGTTATTCGACCATTGTGCAATTACCAAAAGGGGTAACATGCCGGCCAATATGCAAACGGAGATAATTTTTTTCATGATCTATAGTTTTTAAGATTAAATATTTATTTTATTGCTAATTATTGTTTTCATAGTATGTAGTTTAAGTTATAGTTTGTCGGGTTTTGTTACCTTTCCAACATTAATATCATTTGAAGGTTTATTCAATTCTTTATCCTGAATATTCTTTGATATTTTTTCCAATACAGACCGTCTTTTTGAATTCAGTTTTGAAATAGCAACAAGTTTGGTCTTAATAATTTCCAGAGCCTCCTTAATATCTTTAGGTAAAGAATCCATATAATAATCTTACTGATAGGTTTACGATCTGTAAAATTAAGGAAATGTATATGGCGTTGTCAATAAAATGACTACAATAATTCTACAACAGGGATAAAAGTTTATTTTATTAGCGCAGTTGTTATGCTCTAATATGACTGTAAGAAAATACTCAGGTTTTCACCGTTGTCCAGACCTAGCTTTTTTCGTAATCGCAACCGGGCAGCTTCAATAGCCCTAATGCTCTGGAAGGTAATTGAACATATTTCTTTGGTGTTCATACCTAGTTTTAAAAAAGCACAAAGTTTTACTTCGTTTTGTGTTAAATCGGGAAATTCATTTATTAGACGGGAGTAGAAATCGCTATGAATTTCTGAAAAACGTTTTTCAAATTCTTTCCACCCGTTGTCGGATTGTTGATGTGTTAACTTGCTAACGATGTTACTAAGTGGTTGTAGTCCATCCTCACTAACATAATTTGTTAATTCCTTTAGCTCATCAATCAAACTATCTAAATAAAAAGCAGCATTCTCAAGGGTTATCAAGCTGCTATCATAATTTCCATTTTCTTCTAACAACAATGCACTGTTATAGTATGATGCAACAATAGAATCAGTATTGGCCTCAGAATTTTCGGCAGGGCTAATTATGATAATAAATATCAGGATTTTGCATAAAAAACGAACTAGACTCTGGAAATTAACTTTTCTGTGTGGCAGATTACTATTGTTCATCAATAATATTTTTAGAAAAGGTTATTTCGTAAAATTAATAAAAAGATTTTGTTCTCACAACATCTGCTGTAATGGTTAACTTTGCATTCTTTTTATATCGCTTATAACAATGAGAATTATCGTTTCATTAATAAAACAATTTCTTTTTTGGATGTTGGTTTTTGCTGTGTCCAGGATGGTGTTCTATATTTATTATTCCGGTATATTAACTATTGAAAGTATTGATATTAGTGATGTTTTTATTTCGTTCTGGTATGCCTTACCACTCGATATTGCAACGGCTAGCTATATATTAGTATTACCTTTTATAGTTTTAACCATACAAACTTATTGGAATACGAAATGGTTAAATTATATAAACTTGTGTTACACTATTTTTGTGTTGTTTGTTTATATTTCAATCACAACAGCTGAAATTGGAATATACGATGAATGGAAAACAAAGCTTCATTTTAAAGCTTTAAACTATATATCGCATCCTGCTGAAATATACAATTCATCAGAAACATCCGTGTTTTTTGTTTTGATGGCAATTTTGTTGATACAGATAGGGGTCGGAATTTGGTTCTATCGAAGATGGATTTATGAAAGAATTATGGTTGCGCCACACAATCAAATACTTAGCAGTTTGTTTTTTGTATTTGCATCAATACTGCTATTTGTCGGAATAAGAGGTGGTGTTTCAGAAATCCCTATTACTCAAAGTAGTTCATATTTTTCAAAACATAATTTCATTAATCTGGCATCTGTTAATTCTGGATATAGCTTATTAATAAGCACAATAGAAAACTATAAATTTAAAGATACTAACCCTTTTGGGTTTTACGATTATAATATTGCCAAAAAGCGAGTACAAAAACTACATGAAGTAGTTACCGACACAACAATAAAAATTCTCAATACACATAAGCCAAATATTGTAATATTATTACTGGAAAGCTGGTCGGCTGATTTAATTGAGTCGCTTGGTGGAAAAAGTGGAATTACTCCACAGTTCAGGGAACTTGAAAAAGAAGGTATCCTTTTCACAAACTTTTATGCAAGTGGAAATAGATCCGAACAGGCAATGTCGGCAGTATTTGCAGGCTTTCCTTCTACTCCTATCACAGCCATAACTCATAGTCTTGATAAAATTAATGGCCTGCCAAGTTTAACAAAAACACTTGAAAAAGAGGGTTATTCATCGTCATTCTTTTTTGGTGGGGAGCTAATGTATGGAGGTATTAATTCATTTATCTCAGTTAACGGATTTGACTTAATTAAAGAGATAAGAGACTTTGACAGTAGCTTGCCCCGTGGTAAATTAGGTATTCATGATGAATTTATATTGAATGAACAACTCAACTATCTTGATACGCAGAAGCAACCATTTTTCTCGGCTTTGTTTACAGTAAGTACTCATTCGCCTTACGACCAGCCCATGGACGATGTTATCAGTTGGGCTGAAAGTAAAAATCAAAATGGATATTTAAACTCAGCATATTATACCGACAAATGTTTAGGTAAATATTTCAAAAAAGCTAAAAAGCAATCGTGGTATAGTAACACTCTATTCATAATAGTTGCCGATCATAGCCATAACACATACAATAACTGGCCTGTTTACACTAAGGAATATCGTAGTATTCCCATGCTATTGGTTGGAGATGTGATAGTAGATGAATTTAAGGGAAGTAAAATAGATAGAATTGGGTCACAAACTGATATTGCTAATACAATACTTTCACAACTCGACATTAATTCTGATGATTTTTTCTGGAGCCGAAATCTGTTTAATCCTACAACTCCAGAGTTTGCATTTTTTGAAACCGGAGAAGGTGTTGGCTGGGTAAGTCCAAAGGGTTATTTCGTTTATAACCGTACCATTAACGAATATCAGGAAATGCAAATTGAACCACAATTAAAGGATTCGATAGTTATGGATGGTAGTTCATATTTACAAGTATTGTTTCAGCAATTTATGGAGTATTAGTGAAGTTAATATCTTGAAAAAAAATAAAGAAAAATGGAAATAGTAATGCCTGAATGGATTAGCGCTGATATATTTAACTGGGTAATATTACCTTTGTTGATAGCTATTGCAAGAATTTTGGATGTGTCAGTTGGTACGATACGCCTGATATTTGTTGCACGTGGCTATAAGTACCTGGCTCCTTTGCTTGGATTTGTGGAAGTTATTATTTGGCTTGTGGCCATAGGACAAATAATGCAGCACCTCGATAATTTTATGTGCTATATAGGCTATGGAATTGGGTTTGCTTTGGGTAATTATTTGGGAATAATACTTGTTGAGATGATGTCGATTGGCACAGTAATAATCCGAATAATTCCAAAATTGGATACAGATATTCTTGTTAAGCAGTTACGTGCTGCAAATCACGGGGTAACAATTGTAAATGCTGAAGGTAAAAACGGACCAATTAATATACTATTTAGCATTGTTAAACGCAAGGATTTGGATGGGGCTCTTCAAATAATTAACACAAATAATCCGAATGCCTTTTATACAATTGAAGAGGTTCAAAAAGTTAAAGAAGGTTTTTTTAAGGCTCCCCAAAGTAAGCCTTTCTTTTTTGGTGGAATGTTTGGACCGAGCCAGTTGCGGAAGTAATAGTTATTTTTCTTTTTCCTTCCAAAGTTGATTGAATGATTTGGGAGCAATTTTAGGTAAGTCACGGCGTGGCCCCCAAATACCTGCAACTGATAAATTCATTAGTGCATTTTTGGTTTTTCCCGAAAACAAATCAAGTAATTTCCTTGAACCCAATACTTTTGATGAAATATTGTTAGTTTGCTTTTCAAAAAATGTAGTATATCCTTTTTTTACTGCGTGATTTCTGTTTATTAACAGCAATTCGTGTAGGGGTATTTTAACCGGACAAACGGTTGTGCATTTTCCACAAAGGGACGATGCAAAACTTAAGTGTTTATATTTTTTTTCGCCTGCCAAATATGGTGTAATAACCGATCCAATTGGTCCACTATAAGTTGTGTTATAAGTATGTCCGCCTATGTTTTTATAAACAGGACAAGCATTTAAGCAAGCTCCACATCTAATACACGATAAAGCCTGACGCTGTTTTTCTTCTTTAAGTAAATTAACACGACCATTATCCAATAGTATTAAATACATATTTTCGGGGCCATCAATTTCGCTATTTTTGCGAGGTCCACTTATTATTGAGTTATAAACAGTCATTGATTGCCCCGTTCCATGGGCTGCTAATAATGGCCAATATAAATCAAGATCCTCAAGTTTTGGAATAATTTTTTCAATACCTGCAATTGCAATATGAACCTTTGGAAACGACATTGATAACATTCCATTGCCCTCATTTTCAGTTAATGCAATAGATCCGGTATCGGCAATTAAGAAATTAGCCCCGGTAATACCAAGATCGGCCGATGTGAACTTTTCACGTAGTAGTTTCCTTGTATATAAGGTAAGTTCCTCGGGGGTTAAATCTTCAGGCGTATTGAACTTTTCATTGTATAACAATGCAACATCTTCCTTCGACATATGCATTGCCGGAGTAACTATATGATAAGGTTTTTGTCCTGCCTGTTGAACTATAAATTCACCCAAATCAGTTTCTACAACATCAATCCCATCATTAATTAAAGCATCGTTTAGTTCAATCTCTTCAGTGGTCATCGACTTGGATTTAACCGCCGACTTAATATTATGCTTACTTGTGATATTATGAATTTCCTTTAATGCTTCTTCCGAATTCTGTGCCCAAATTATTTTGCCTCCATTTTCAGTAAAATTATCTTCAAATTCAATTAAAAATCTATCAAGCTCATTAATAACTTTGTACTTTAAAAACCCCGCTCTATCTCTAGCAATATCAAGATTACTATATTTTTTTAAACCTTTGTCTACGGCAACATCATACCGCGACATATTGAATTTAATTTTTTCACGATGTACCTTATCAAAAGCAACTTTTTCAGAAGTCGTTATAAATGTGCTATTTTCAATACTACTTTTCATTCAATATTTATAAAATTTTCGAAATTTTATCAACTCGTTGCACATGTCTTCCACCCTCAAAATCAGTTGATAAAAATATTTCAACCATTTTCCAGGCTTGGTCAAATGGAATAAACCTTCCGGGTAAAGATAATATATTGGCATTATTATGCAATCGTATTAGCATCGTCTGTTCCTCGTTCCAGCATAATCCGGCTCTTACATTTGGATATTTATTTGCAACAATCTGAGCTCCATTGCCGCTACCACACATAATTATACCAATTTTATATTCACCATTATTTATTGCTTTTGCAAGAGGATGAATTATATCGGGATAATCAACACTTTCTTCAGAATGTGTACCAAAATCTTTAATTTTATACCCGGCTTCTATAAGCTTTTTTTTGAGAAATTCTTTCATCTCAAATCCACCATGATCTGATGCCATTGCCAAAATCGTGCTGCTTTCTTTCATTGTTAATAAATTATTGAGCAAAAGTAGCCAAATTATATGGTCAAAAATTAAAGCATCTGAAAATCATGGTATTTAAAAAATATGATATATATAAAATAATATGCTAAAATATTAGGGATCAAAAAATTAATATTTATCATTAGTTTGTTGTTAATATCTGTTTAATTTTGTTGGTAACTATGGAGTAAGTCGATGTTTATTAACAATGATTTTTGATGATTGCTAAGGTTACGTTTTTATTAAGGTTTTTATTAAAAGATATTACATGATATTAACAGATATTAATGAACAACTACAGTAGAATTTATCAATAGTTTATTATTTTGTAGTTAGTGGCTTCTTTGTTAATTTATTAATATTTAATTATTTATGCAATAATAAAATGTGTTTAGCTTGTTAATAAATATCATTTATTTAATATCAAAATTTTAACTCAATAATTAATAAAGAAAGCTAACAGGATAT
>CALDOI010000043.1 GCA_937912115.1 uncultured Bacteroidota bacterium
TGGGATGCGTGCTATTTCTGTTTGGGAATTAGTGCGGCTGGTTTAAAGGAGGAAGAATATCGTAGAATTACTTATGGCTATACAATGTCATTGGCAAATACATTATTTAAGAACAGTTCTGAAATGACATTCAATTATGTTTCCGGACAAGGTACCGACTCTTCCGAAAAAGGAAGCATGATGTGGGCAAGAGTAAAAGGGAAAACTGAAAACGACATTCTAAATCTAGGTTTTGAGAAAGCTTTCGTGTTTCGCCCGGGCGCAATTATTCCATTAAGAGGCATTAAATCCAGAACAAAAAGCTACCAGTTTATGTACGATTATTTTATGTGGCTTGTTAAGGGTATCAAGGCGGTATCACCAAATTCAGTAGTTAATACAACACAAATAGGAGTAGCCATGATTAATACAATGTTACTGGGTTATGATAAAAAAATACTAAAGCCTAAGGACATGATTATATTATCGGAGAAATAATAGTGAATTCTCTTTACCCGTCTTTCGTGATAATAAATCGTATTATATTTGTTTATGGTTAATGAGGAAGCTGTAAAACTTACAAAAAAGTACTATACCACATATGTATTTGAATGTGCCCGAATATATTATGGTGAGCCACCCCAAGTAGACATTAATAATGTTTTTGGAATAACAACCTTTGAATTAGGATAATACCACCTCTATATATTTTAGATTAAATCAAACCAATAAAAGTATTATATATTTACCGATTTAAATAATTAATATCATAAAAATGAAGATCAATGAAATTATTGCCCGGCTTAAGAGAGGTAATGAAAGATTTGTAAAGGATAGATTAGCTTTAGAGAACCAAGGTTCAAATAGAAGACAAGATGTGATCAAAGGCCAGAATCCATTAGCCATTATACTTGGATGTGCTGATAGTCGTGTAGTACCAGAGTTGATATTTGACACCGGAATAGGTGAACTATTTGTGGTTCGTGTAGCAGGTAATGTTGCCAACACTTCAACTATAGCAAGCATCGAGTATGCTGTAGCACATTTGGAAACAAAAGTAATCGTTGTATTAAGTCATCAAAGTTGTGGAGCAGTTACCGCAGCTGTTGTTGGTGGAGATAATGGGGTTAATCTTAATCACCTGCTTGCTCTAATAACTCCGGCAATTGCTGATTCAGGAGAAAATGCCACTGTAGATGATATTTCACGAAAAAATGCACAACTAACCGTCATGGAACTCGCCCACCAATCACATATTATCAGCAATGCCGTAAAGAATGATAGTTTGAAAATTATTCCTGCATATTATAATCTTGATACAGGTATTGTAGAATATTTAGTATAAATAACAATTGTAATAAAATAATTTACCCACAACTAAATAATATAATGAAATTGGATCAACTTTTGATCGTACTTCTCATAATTATCTCATTAGGCTCAAGAGCACAAATCACCGATAAGCATGAGGAACATGACCAACACATGCATAAAAATAATGAAGTGGGAATAGCAAACTCTCTTGTTTATTTTATCAATGGTAAAGAGGTTGCCTATGGACTACATCTACACTATATTCACTACATTTCGCATACTAAATTTGGGTATGGTTTGGGATATGAACGAATTTTTGATGAACATGGACACAATGTATTTGGAGTAATTTGGACATACAGTCCTGTTAACAGTTTACTTTTGAGCATATCACCGGGAATTACTTTTGAAGACGGTAACAGCTCAGAACCAGGCTTTGCCCTGCATTTTGAAACTACATATGAGTTTGAAATTGGCAATTTTCACATTGGCCCATTAGTAGGGATTGCCTATGATCCTGAAGATTATCATTTAGGCGTTGGATTGCATTTTGGATATGGGTTTTAATAAGCATTAAAAAAAATAAATTGAAAACTATAGTTATGAAAAAAATGATTTTACCTTTTCTGGTAGTTGTAATGTTACTTAGCGTAACCTTCTGCAATCAACCGACAGTTGAAAAACAAATAGTTACCGATCAGAATTTAAAAACGGAAGTAGTAATATCCGAAAAGGACGTACTGGATGCCCAAAAAATATGGGGCGATGGAATAGTAAAAATTGGTGAGATATATTCTGAAGGTGGTGATTATAAAGCTGCTGCCGAAAAGCATATCGACGATTTGTATGGTTATAACCTTGGCACAGTATTATTTAAACCAACACTTGCGTCAGAAATTCAATTCCGTACAGATAAAAAAGGTGCCCTATCCTATTTTATTGCCGACAATTCCAATTATCCTGAAGATCATGGTTTTGCCATTAAACCATGGAGTGCGGTAAGGTGGGAAAGTACGGGTATTAAAACGGAAAATAACATGGCAATTGCAATGGGCAACTATTATTTTACACCTGCCAAAGGTGGTGAAGATGTAAAGGTTGAGTATACTTTTGCCTACACTAAGGATGATGATGGAAAATTAAGAATTATAATGCATGGTTCTCATCTTCCCTATTTGCCACCTATAAATCATAAATAATTTTACCAAACGCATATCAATTCTCTTCATGGAAAAGATAAAAACAACCAATACTCTTTTGTTAATAATTGTAATACCACTTGTTTTTTATTTACTTAAAATCCTGTCATTCATTTTTATACCGATTGTATTATCAATGTTTATTGCACTTCTGTTTTTGCCTCTGATGAGATGGTTAAAAAAGAAAAAAGTGCCTAAATTTATAAGTATATTTATTGTGTTCTTGATATTTGCTATTGTCTTTAAAGTAGGTGGTGAATTAATTAAACTTTCAAGTCAGGAAATATTATCAACAGATGTGGCCTTTTTTAAGAAAGCTGAAACAAAACTTGTTAGTTTAATTGAATCAACGGAAGGCTTTTTTGGGATTACTAGAGCTAAAGGTGAAAATGTACTATTTCATTATATGCAAAATAATAATAATCTGAAAAATTTTGGTTCAACTCTGGATTTTATTGGTGATACACTTACGATGACCCTGATGACAGTTTTTTTTGTTATCCTATTGCTCTCTGAGTCAATTGATTTTCAAAAGATTTTGAATATCACTATATTTAAACATAAACACTCTTCGGTTAAAACTTTTGTTAGAATTGAGAAAGACATCATCAAATTTATAAAAGTTAAATTCATAATCAGCTTTTTTACCGGATTGGGTTTTACGCTGGCTTGCCTTTTATTTGATGTTAACTTTCCTATTTTTTGGGGGTTATTTGCATTTCTAATCAATTTTGTACAAATGGTTGGATCAGTTGTTTCAGTTGTAGCATTATCATTATTTGCTTTTGTGGAACTAGACCCAACTGGCATTCTTCTATTTTTTATTATAACAATAATATTTGTGCAAGTTCTGATGGGTGGTATTCTTGAGCCTGTTTTCATGGGTAAATCCTTTTCTATTAATGTAATTACGATATTGGTAATGCTAATGCTTTGGGGATATATTTGGGGCGTACCCGGCTTAATATTGTCAATTCCAATTACAGTGTTCATAAAGATTATCTTGGAGCAATTCCCCCGCACCAAGGTTTTTGCAGATATAATTGCAGGAACTGAACATAAAAACACTATTCCTTGGAGTAAATAATATTAATGAGGTATACAAACATCTTTTTTTTTTGATCGCAATAGATTGTAATTATTAACTATACAATAAGCCACAGATTCACTGATCATTAACAATCTTGCTTTTGACAAGTTATAGTAGAAATTACTACAGACATATCTGTCTTTGACAGATAGTTAATCTGAGGAATTTCTGGGTGGTAGACTATAAGAACTATTTCATTAGAATTAATCTGTGAATCAGTGGCAAAAAAAAGGCTGTAGGATTAAATCCCACAGCCCTCTTTTTACAATACTGCAATTGTTTACTTCTTGGCACCCAACATTTGAATTTCGTTGGCAAGGATTTCTGTAATATAGTTTGTGTGGCCATCTTTATCCTCCCATGTACGGTAGGTAAGCTTACCAGAAACAGCCACTTCGCTACCCTTTTTCAGGTATTTTTCGGCTATTTCACCAGTTTTTCCCCAGGCAACAATATTATGCCATTGTGTTTCTTGCTGACGCTCGCCATCTTTGTCTTTGTAAAAATCAGAGGTAGCAAGTGAAAATCTTACTTTTGATTTGTTG
The DNA here is from genome assembly GCA_937912115.1 of uncultured Bacteroidota bacterium. Classification (GTDB taxonomy): domain Bacteria; phylum Bacteroidota; class Bacteroidia; order Bacteroidales; family F082. The sequence goes on from CALDOI010000043.1 coordinate 4,128, forward strand.
TCGCCAAAAGTTTTTGTTTCAGGATCAATTCCTAAACGTCCGATCAGGTTTACTGAATTTCTTAAAGTTGTCATAGTAGTAATTTTAGTTTGTTAAAAAATATGTTAGTTAAAAATATATTTCGATTGATAATACTTTTTAAAATTTGTTGTCAATATTTGTATGAACGAAATCTGATGCAAACATATGGCGACAAAATATTCTAAGTCGTATAATAACCATTTACTTACGTTATCTTACGTTTGTAAACGTGTAATAACGTTTATATGATTTATATTGTGCAGTTTATGAAATATCACTAAATTACTCTTTTTAAAGAAATAAATGTTGTTGAGTACTCGAACTAAAAAGAATAACTTTGCATTTAGATGTATTGTTGAATTATACTAATTAGAAGATAGATTTTCCAAATGAGAGCCAGAGTAAATATTATTACAATAATTGTAATCACACTTTTTATCTTTGGTTGGTATTTTAGTTTGGTTGCAATTAGATATGTTATTCCTGTTATTTTAATTTATATTGTAATAAACATTGTTGGTGCTTCGAAGATTCAGCTCAACTATTTCATTGTTTCCCATTGCAATGGAATAACAGAAAGCAGGGAAATTGCCCTAACCTTTGATGATGGACCACATCCAGAAATAACCCCACTAATTCTTAAATTACTTGAAGATTATAATGTGATGGCCACATTTTTTTGTACTGGTAAAAATGCAACCCAGCATCCCCATATATTAACAGAAATAATAAATAGGGGTCATATTATCGGCAACCACTCCTATGGTCACTCAAAATTTTTCGACTTATTTTCATCGTCTAAAATGCATAGAGAGATAAATGACACAACCATAGAGTTATCTAAAATTACTAAGAAATCTCCGCGTTTTTTCAGACCTCCATATGGGGTTACAAATCCAATGTTACACCGTGCGTTAAAAAAAACAAATATGATTTCAATAGGATGGAGTTTGCGTTCTTTTGATACAGTGAAAAATTCAGATGATGTTCTGACAAAATTGAAATCAAATACCTTACCGGGTGACATAGTGCTTTTTCATGATACAGTCCCCAACACAATTAATATAGTAAACGACTACATAATCTGGCTTCAGGAAAACAATTATAAAGTTGTAAGTTTGACCAGTTTGTTAAAAATACCTGCATATGAAGAATAGAGTATTAATATTGATCCCAATTTTGTTTTTTCTGATGTTACAAATATCGCATGCTCAGGATAGCAGTTTTACTGAAGTTACAGATATAGATATGTTGAAGGCAAAACTAAGTTTACATACAGAGTCAACAAATAGTATTGAGAGTAATTTTGTGCAGGAAAAACATCTGTGGATGCTAAACGAAGTTCTTATTAGCGAGGGAGTTTTTTTATTCAAAAAAGAACACAGTGTGAGATGGCAGTACAATACACCAATCGAATATACAATTGTGATTCACAATGGCGTCTTTACCATTATCAGTAATAACAAAGTTAATGAGTTTGGGATCGATTCGAATCCGCTGTTTCATGAGATTAACAAAATGATAGTTACTGCAATCAGGGGTGATTTTATTGATAATCCGGATTTTACAGCCTTGTTTTTTGAAAATAATGATCAATATCTTGCAAGGTTAAAACCAACAAATAGCAAGGTTGGGGCAATGCTTGAAACCATTGAAATATTTTTTGACAAACAAAACATGGAAGTAGTTAAAGTAGTGTTTAAAGAACCCGGTGATGATTTTACTTCCATAGTTTTTAAGGATAAGGAAATAAACTCCTACTTGTCGGATGATAGATTTTTAATAGAAAAGAAATGAGATTCTTTATTTCGTTCAGAATGACAAAAGTCAGGAAACTTTGCACTTATTCGATAGCAATAATCCCATTACTATTTATTATTTCTTCATGCTCAATCAGAGGCTATAAACCAATAGCAAATTCTGAAATAAGCAAAACTTTAGAGCTTTATGTTTTTGGAGATGAATTCAAAAAAGCCGTTTACAAAACAAACATTAACATCTACAGTAATAACCTAACCGGTCTTACATTAATCAAGAAAACAGATAGTGCTTACCGGGTCGTTTCAATGTCGGAGTTGGGCATAAAGTATATGGACATTGAGTTTCCGTTCGACAGACATAAATCTGCAAAAGTTCATTATATAATGAAGCCTTTAAATAGAAAGATGCTGGTTAATATGTTTATAAAGGATTTTAGTTTGCTTTTCTACCCGCCTGAGATTGAGACCTCAATTTTGCAAGAGAATGAAAACGGTAGTATGTTAGTTAGAAACAAAAGTCTGGTATATTTTATTGATTCAGCCTCAACAATATCTGAAATTGGCAAAACACGTTTCCTATTCCCTGTTAAGAACATAATCAGACTTTCAGGAACAAATAATTATTCTCCAAATACAATAATAATTGATCATGGGAAAATAAACTATGAATTTAATATTGTCAGGTAACTACTTTTCAACTCTGACAAACTTTGTTTCATACGGTTTCGAAACAATTTTGTTATTAATCTTTTTAATTTTCTCTTCCAGCACATTAACTTCTGAAACAGAACCGGAATTATTAAGCATTTCATTAATCTCAATAATTGCGTCTTTTCCATCCGTTTCGCGTAAATGAAGAATTACTCCATCGCCATCCATTGCCGGTATTGCACTAATTAAAAGGACGTTTGGAACATCAAAATCAAGTAATGATTGATTCGTAATTTTTGCCGTTTCATTTCCGGAAGGCAGCACCCTTGTTAAAAAGGGAATACGGTTACCCCAACCAATACGTGTTGCTGTTGAATTAGTATTATCATCAGAAGAAGTAATAAAATAGCTCCACTTCATTTCTCCTTCCTGACTTGCCCTGAAGTTTGTAGTCCAATAATTATTAAGTACCCATGAATAGATATGCGATGTAGTGGGTTGATGTTTGTAATAATATCTTCCAGTATTAATATCGCCAAATTGCACCAATGGAATATCATTGCTTCCAAAAACAATCTGCGCTTTATCATTACGAATAGCTGCAAAATTCTGAATGGTGTTCCAATCCATGGCAGTGCCTTCAAGCTGATTAACACCCGGATAAACCATTCCCCCCTGAACTTCAAAAACCAGTTTACTTCCACTGAGTTTAAATGGAAAAGCTACATAAACCGATTCGGGGGACGTAACCGCCTGCTTATGCATGCTGTAATGTAGTTCGATACGCTTTTCCTTATTGTACAATCTGATTTCCAGATTTACACCACGATCATCTGCACAACCATGCATTGAGCCTGAAAGAAAAAGGCTATTCCAAACCGGCCCCTTTTCAGCTTTCAGAACCGTAATATCTGTAAGATTTTTTCTTTCACCCGCAAGTGGAACATAAACAGTATCAATTTTATTATACATAAACCGTTCCATCTGTTGCCGGTTTTCGAGTTGCTCATAAATAAATTGCCCCATTTCAACCGAGTCATTTTTGTCAAGTAATTCCAGATTGAGATTTTTGTCGATTAAACTTGATATCGTTCCCTTTTCTTTATCTATTACAAGTTTGTAAAATTCATTTTCAAAAACATTATTGAATTCTTTGTTTTTATTGACGACCCTGTTATTATCCGATACTTCTATCCTGAATAGCCTATATCCCATTGCAGGGATATCTTCTACCCAAAGTCCCCGGTAGGTTCCATCACTCCTGCTTTCAAGAGCCTGAGATGCTATTTCATTTCCCTGATAATCAATAATTTTAAAATCTTTATCCTTTGGGAGAATTTCATAATCAATGTAAATTGTAACGAGTCCTGATCGGGGCCAGTTGAGTGTATTAAAAATTGCAATTGAAGGCACTTCTGACTTTTGGATATAAGGTTGTATAAAGCCCATTGCTTTTTCCTTCAACAGTCTTGATTTCTTCACCGCTTCCCAGGCATAGGCTGCTTTTTCGTTCCATTGAATAATGGTGTTTTCAGCCAAAGGATCGCTTATGCTCTCAGCCGCTCCATAAGTATGTTCATCATAAAACAGAAGATCATCGTATACCTCTGTGATATCTTCATTAATATCATCGGGTAATTTTGCTCCCAATAATTTTGCAATAGAAAGCAGACCTGTATTGGCAATCATATCAGCATGTGTATTACGACATGTTTTAGCCTCATTCATAGCCGACCCTGCACCATCAGTCCACCAGTCGGGCCAGGCAACCCTTTGAATCTCCAGACTATCTGAATAATTTGTTTCAAGATATTTCATAAAATCACTGGCAACAGCAATTTTTAATTTTGGCCAAAGGTATTGTTCATTCCATTCCTTAACCATATCACTGGCAATGGTTGAGGGTGGTGCATTATCGGTAATATACCCCGAAAATTGCAATGCTGTATGCGAATAAGGATATCCTTTACCTTCGAGATTTATCAGATAATCACCAAGTCCTTTTCTGAATATATCGATGTTCCCTGAGGTTAAACCAACTGTATTACCATACATATAATGTTCGCTACGATAAGCTAATAACTTATTTCCCGAAGGCGATTCCCACCAAAAAGCAGTAGGTTTATCAAAGGGAATCCTTGCACGATGCCCGTGTTGACCCATAATCAGATATTTAACTCCTGTCCCCTGAAAATAATCTGCCAAACACCATCCAATTCCATTTACATCATTTTGCATTGCAGTTGTAACATGGATTCCACTATCATTAAATTGCTTAATGGTTTTTGTTTGAGCTGCTAAACCCGTTTCATCAACTATTTCGGAATAGTTGAAAAACATCCCTGTAACTTCAATCCTACCCTCATTTATACGTTTAATAAGCCTGTCAATTTGTTCCTGCGGTCGGCTTTTCAGGTACTCGCGAACAGCCCAGGATGCCTCACATGTCCATCTGAATTTTGCGTCTTCAGGATAATTATCTGTTTGATCGCAATAGTCTAAAGTATAATCTATGTATCGTAGATGTTCAGGAAGTATTTCTGTTTGGGGCCGCGTATAACCTATGTCGGTGTGGGTGTGTTGAACAAAATAAACTGTCCATTCTTTTACAGGTGACAGGGTGAAAGTTTTACTAATTAACGGTTTATTCCCGATTTGTATATGTGCTTTATATTCAGTTGGTATTTCACTAATTGGGAGTTTAAAACTAAGCGAGTTATGCCCGGGTATCAGCTCTATTTCTTTGACAGTGTTGCCAACCGTGACAATTCCTGTTGTTTTTTGCCCCAAATGTGTGAAGTCAAATCTGGCAATATGAAAAAGCTGACCCCCATCTTTCGCTATAACATTTTCCTGTTTTATGTTTATCTTTTCCCGGATGTTGGCTTTGAAAGTCATGTACCATCTGTTACTATCAACTTTTTCACCAATAACCTTTATGTTGACTGCTTTACCCGGAACAATAATAGATCTTGGGATTTTCAGTATTGCAAACCCCATTTGGTCTCTGTATTTATCAACCAGGGTTACATTAAAGGTAAGCAGGGCACCATCTTTACCTTCAACACTCCATTCCTTTATATCATTGTTATCCGGACTGTTGATTTGAAAGAATTTCTCTCCATTAATATAAATATCAAAATAGTAACCTTCAACGTCAGTATCCATCCCATACATCCATATGAAGGAAGCAAATTCTCCATTAAAATCACCAGGAATTATTTGTGTTTGCCATTCAATTGGCTGGAATTCAGAATTAGCTCGAACGAGCAAACATGCATTAACGTTAGGTAGAGGAGAATGGTAATTTAAAGTATAACCTGAAATTTCTTTTTCAAAACCCTGAAAATAATCATCCTGTACTGTCTGGGCAACTACCAGGTTAATCAGGATTGGGATATAAAAAATAAATGCAAGTATTTTCTTCATATCAATCCTTAACACATCTAATACTAAACCCTGCCGATTGACTTGTATAGCCATAGGAGGTTGATCCCCTGTCGAAATCTAACTTTCTATAATAAGCACTACTGATATCACTTTGTGTTGATGTCCAGAAAAATGCATTTTCATTTAGGTTGATAAAGCTTTCACTTACAAGACGTGTACCTCCGGGGAGAGCCGTAAAATTACTTTCATTTGTAGCATATGAATTCGGGATTTTCCAGAGTGTAGTCCCGGTTTCTTTCAATTTTCCACCTGCATTGGCAGGCCCCCCCAGATAATCAACCAAACCTGACCATTCATTATTTGATGGCAAATGCCAGCCTGTCGGACAAACTGTTTGAGAAGTTTCCCAATTATATAACCGTCCATAAACAGGGGCGTTTAATTCATTATTTTCATATACCCAACTCCCTGTTTCCGATTCATAATTAAGGTTTTCTGCCATCCAAATCTGAGTTCCAATTTCAATTGTAAGGTAATCTTTCCCATCCCTAACGTCAATAAAATCACCATAAGGGCTTTCAACAATTTTAACTTCTATTGATGTATTAAGTGAGTTGGAAAGATCGTTAACCGTAATTGTGGCTGTTTGTCCCACAACTCCATGTGCAACTATTGTGGCTTTACTATTATCACTACTGTTAGCGGTAACTACTACTACATCAGAATTTGATGATTGCCATATATAACTTGGATTGTTTACAGGTAAATAAGTAATTGCGGTAAGATGATTATTGCCATCAGGAAACAAATTTAAATTTGTTATTCCATTATTAATTACAACACCTTGTAGTACTGAATAAAATCCATCACTACTAAAATCGCCAACAATTGAAGCATTTGATGAAGAATTACGATTTTCCTTAACCGAAAGTCTAAGTGAATGTATATTATTACCTCTTTTGGGACTCATGTAATACAAGTAGTAGAAACTGTTAGCATATGAAATTATTTCATCCTGAATCTCTGTAAACTTATCAGATAATTCAGAATAGTTTTCCAACGAATAATACCCGGCAGTGCCAAGCTGTTTCATCGCATTCACATCCTGCTCATTTCCTAGACCGACTGTATATACTTTTTTATCGCCAATTGCCAACAATGCCTCTTGTAATGTGCTGGATCCCTGGGTGTCGCTACCATCAGTAATTACGATTAAAAACCCTTGTTCAATTGCAAGGGTTGAGTAAAAATCTTCCCATCTCGACACACCGTTTTGTATGCTTCCGTAAAGATTTGTAGTAGCATATCCCAATGAAATTGAATTAATGGCAGTTGTTAATGTATATACATCACTGGTAAAATCTTGCAGAAGTATAGCTTCTTCAGAAAACACATAAATCGCTATTTCTTGCTGACTTACAATATTATTAACAAGATTAATTGCAGCATTTTTAATATCATTAAGGTTAGTTCCAACACTTGCGCTATTGTCGAGCATTAGCACAGTTTTAACATTATATGCAACTCCATCTTTATTTTTAACAGTCATTGCCGATTCGGTTGGTGATACGGCCTGACCATCTTCGTATACTTCAAAATTACTTGTTACCAAATTTGGAACTCCTTTGCCATCAGTATCCGAAACTTCAAACATTACATTTACAAAACACGGAAGCTCAGTTTCCAGCAAATGCTTTGTAAGCACATAACTTTTACTATTATCAAGCGTGTTATCATCCTTTTTACACGAATTTTGAAATAGAATTATAGTTAATACCAGAATTAGGGTTGTTGCGATTTGTACTTTTTTCATGAGATTTATTTTATATCAACTTTGAGAATCATTATTTAGAACGTATATTATTCCAATATAGTTTACAGGCTAAAGTACTTTTATAAACTACTGTGATGTACTAAAAATAAGGAGTTTTATTAACCCTGATTGGTTAATATCATTGGGATCATTGAATGCATTGATATGCATTTACAAAATAATATTTGCTAAGGGAGCTCTTTACCCGTAGATGCTGAATATATTCTCAGCCATTGTTCGGTTGTCATTTCAATTTTCAAAGCGTCAACAGCATTTTGTAGCCTTTCGATTTTGCTTGTTCCAACAACCGGGATTATTGATGCAGGGTGCGATAATAACCAACTATATATAATTTTGTCAATGGAGTTGGTGTTTAACTCGCTGGCAACTTCAGATAATGTGTTGTAGATTCGAATTGCTTTTTCACTTTTTGGATATAGGATCTCTCCTCCTGCCAGAGGTGACCATGCCATTGGTACCAGTCTCTTTTGTAGAAAATAATCAATGTTTCCATTTTCAAAATGTTCTAAACAAAGTGGAGATATTTCTACCTGATTTGTAAGAAGTTCATCATCAACGTAGGAGTTCAGCAAATCAAACTGTTGGGCATTAAAATTTGAGACTCCAAAATGCAATACTTTTCCGTTCTTTTTTAAATGTGAAAATGCTTTTGCTACCTCTTCAGGATAAAACATTGGTGATGGCCGGTGCAGCAGAAGTAGATCAATATAATTTGTATTAAAGTTTTTTAGTGAATGGTCAACCGAATCAACAATGTGTTGATATCCGTAATCGTAATATTTATGTTTACGATCGGGATATTTATCAGAGATTAACTTTATACCACATTTGGTAATAATCTGAATATCCTTGCGGAGATCAGGGGCTAATCGTAGAACATCACCAAAAATTCTTTCACAGATATAGTTTCCATAAATATCGGCATGATCGAATGTTGTAATACCCAGTTCAATGGTTTGTTGAACCAGGCTCAATAATTCTTTACTTGATAGATGCCAGTCGGCTAACCTCCAATGTCCATGAACAATGCGAGATAATTCTAAGTTTTTCGATAGTATTATTCTGCTAATCATTAAGGCAAAAATAGTTATTATATATAAAAAGTTTATCTGAATTTTATACTGCACACAAAAAATGGCCAACCTAATTGAATAAGTTGACCACTTTTGTTACTAGATATTATTACTAATTTGTTTACTATTGAGAAGGAGGTGAATAAATTTTACTGTCATCACGATATCCCGAAAGGTCTTTATACCAATCATCAAAAGATGCTCCTTCACTTGTGGCCCATTCAGCAAATTTTAAATATGCCCATACAATTTGTTGCTTTTCCATGGGGTAATCAAACGACTCGTATATATTAATAGCCCATGGTAAATTATTTTCAGTTTTATAATATTTACCAGTTGCTGGATTTGAATCATCATTTAAAGTTCCAAATAAATTTACATCAGCCAATGCTGTTGGCAAATAATCTGGCAAATGAACTTCAACAGATCTGTTTTTATTTACAAATATAAATGGATTGAAACCACTAATGTTTAGTTCATTGTAGGTATAAGTGTTTGGGGTAAAATCGATATTAATTGTTAAAGTAACAGGTGTTACATAAGGAGCATTTTCTGAAGTGTTTATCCCTATTCCTCCACCGGGGTGTGTCATTTCCTGATATGCATTGTCGAAAACAATTATAGTTGGAGTAGATTGGCCGACTTCGGTTCCATTACCACTTAGGGTAACAATGTTTTCTTTAAGTGAATATCCAGTAACAGTAAGATCTGCCGGATCTATGGCATCACTTAGCTGGAAACCAAAACCGTTTTCCAAAGAAGCACCAATTGCTCTTATGGTAAATGTACCTACAACATTCTCAACATAATTATTGGTATTTGTAGTGATCTCAAACTGATAGTCAATTACTAAATCATTAAAATCATAATCTCCTTTACTTGGCCATAGATCTTCGAATGCAAGAGTTCCAAATCCCAACGCAGGAAATAGATTTGATGTTCCGGCAAGTATATCTACCGTAATGGTAGCAATACTACATAAGCTATTTTGATCACAAACTTGATAATCAATGGTTACAGTACCTGTAAATCCGTTTACCGGTGTAAATGTCACCAAACCTGTTCCGCTATCTACTGTAAATGTTCCCTCTGTTGTTGGATTAGGAGCTACTCCTTCAAAAGTAACTGTTGTTGGTACAATTGGAGTTGAGCCATCAATATCATTGTTAAGTACATTAATATCCACAGGAGTGTTTACTGGAGTCATTGCATAATCATTAACTGCTGTTGGTCCCACTGGATATGTTACAGTTACTGTTGCAAGATTGGAAGCATAATTGTCATCATCCAACACAAAATATTCTATTGGAGTGGGGCTACCAATAAATCCCGTTTCGGGAGTAAAAGTGATGGCTCCTGTTGTTGGGTTAATCGACCATGTACCTTCGCCCGATACTACTAATGAACTTCCTGCATTGTTGGTTCCGGCAATTTGTACTGTTGTGGGGTCAATAGCAGCATCACCGGGTACATCATTATCCAATACATCAATCTCAACAGGCTGCCCGGGTATTCCTGTGCCACTATCATCATTAGCGGTTGGAGTTTCAATCGAAATAAGTTCAACCCAATCACCTTGAAGAACAGGGGTTCCTATAAGCAAAGTATGATTGTCATTTTCAAATTCACCTCCTTGAGCCATATTAAATACTACCTCATCAAATGCGAGTCCTTCTGTGGCAACATAATGAAGAAAGGCATAAGGTTCATTGCTATTTCCACCGGTTCCTGGTTTTCCGTAATAATCAAAAGTAGAGTATTGGCTATTATTTATAGCTGTAATAAAATTATTTTGATTTTTTGGTAATAAAGCCACAACATCATCAGTATAAAAAGTTGCAATTATTTGACCATCACGGTAGATCTTAATATTGTTTTGACCGTCTCCGGCAGGCCATGCAAATGCAAAATAACGCACGGGATTATCAAAGGTTAACCTAACCTCACCAGGATCGTCGATTGACATATATTTTCCTGTACCTGCTCCGTAAACATCATCATTTTTTACATATGATTCATTATCAAGCTGATGGTATGTGCCAATTGCTGAGGAGTATCCATTAGGTAATGTTGCCCATGAATAATTGGGAAGACTTGTAAAACTTTCAAAATCTTCAGTTATTACTGTTCCACCTGTAACGTTCGATGTCATTACTGTTGGGGCACTAGTATATACTCTTAAGTATTCTTGTGCTTGCGAATTATATACCAGTGTTGAGAATATAACAACAAGTATAGTTATCCAAAATGACTTAACTACGTTGTTTGTATGGCTGATATCTATGCTTTTCGTCAAAGCTGTATTATTATATGTATGTGATTTCATGTCGAAGTTTTTTATATAAGTTAACTAATACTATTGAAACTGATAGCTTAGGGTTTCACTATCAAGCTCAAGGCTAATATCTTGGCCCATAAATTTCAAACGGACTGATTTTTCATATGCCGGAACCGTTAGTTTCAAGTTATATGGCACATTGGCAGTTAAAAATGCCTTTTGATATGTAATACCTTCATTTGAAGTTACTTCAACTATGCTGTTTCCTTTACCAGTAAGGGTAAGTTGAAAATCGTTGGTAGTTTTCCAATCAAAACTGGAAGTTATTGACAAATCTTCCATAGAAGTAGGATCGATAGGTGTGGGTTCCGTGTTGTTATTTTTTTTACATGCGGAGGTTAGCAGTAAGATGCTAACTAATAATATCATTAATTTTTTCATTTTATCTATTTTTATCAAAAGAATAATATGTCAAAGGACGTGCCAAAAATACTAATTATTATTATATGACTCATAATCAGTGTTTTAATAATTGTTTATGATAAATTGGAGTGAAAAAAGTAATTACTTAATCTTGTTTTGGGAATTGAGTCCAAATTGTAAACTGTTATTGAACATATTATCATAATCTTAAGGGACAAATTATGTACAATATGAACGTGTCATCAAACAAAATGGAGGTTAATTTAGAAACGTTTCCTGCAGGAGTTTATTTTGTTCAATTAACAGGTATAGATGGGTTTTCATTTACCAAAAAGTTTTTAAAAGCAGATTAGAATACGGCTGGATTGTAAAAATATAAAAAAAAGTCATACAACCAATTTAGTATTTTCAGTCCCTTTAAAAAACAACGAACACTTTAAAAATATTAATCAAATCAAAACGTCATGAAAAAACTATTACTAATTACAGCATGCTTACTAAGCATAAACATTATGGCTCAGCAAACATTTGTTGAAATATCACCAAATATTAATATTTCATCATCAACTGCAGGAGTGCTTGACACATTTAATTTACAATACTATTTTCCATGTACTGCTTTTGTAGGTGAATATGGTGTTGAATCAAATGGAACATATATATATGTGGCCCAATGGCTGGGTGATACCATAGGCAAATACGACCTTATGGGGAACGTTGTTGAAAAATTTGTTATACCGGGAGTGGAGAGAGTTAGAGATATGGCTTATGATGGTCAGTATTATTACGGAGGAAATGCCAACAATTATTTTTACATACTGGACCTAGATAATAAAGTATTAATTGATACTATTCACACAAATTTTAATATTCGCGGAATGGCATATGATCCAATTGAAGATGTACTATGGACAAGTGGAAACTGGTCGCCCGAGTTTAATAAGATTGATAAACAGGGCAATATACTTGATTCGTGGATTGCAACTGGCATTACCATGAATGCTATTAGTGGATTGGCATTTGATAATTATACTTATGGTGGTCCATCACTATGGGGATTTAGTCAGGATAGCAGTGGTGCAATGATTGTAAAGTATGATATCGCAACCCAGACTCAAACTGGCAATATGATCGATATGATGAGTATTTCTCAAAATGTTGGCATTGCTGGAGGTTTATATATAACAGATATACCCACAAGATCAGGTCATGTTCTCGGTGGTTGTATACAAAATGATATTGTTTTCGGATTTGATTTGGATTACGCAAACCAAATGGTTGTAGGAGTTGATAATAATAATATGATAATATCTCTTAAGGTTTATCCAAATCCCGCCAAAGATATACTGAATATAAGTATTGATGTTGACGATCAGGCCATTGTTGATTGCAGGATATTCAATCAGGCTGGGCAATTAATCCATAATCAAAATATAGTTGGTGCTAATTCAGGTAACACTAGTATTGATATTAGTGCCCTAAATGCAGGAACATATTTTGTTCAGTTATCTGGTAAGGAAGGTTATTCGATCACAAAAAAATTCTTAAAAACAAACTAAACAATTCTGAGCTGAAAATACTAAGCTATCTGATTCCTAATATTATTCCGGGAGTTGGGTAGCTTTTTTATTGTTAAAAAACCCATAAGATCAACATAATGATTGCATAATAAAATTATTTCGAGCTATATTTGCGCGATTATTATAATAATGTTTAAAAAAAGTATATCCATATCATTTGTTATTATTGCCAATATCCTCCTATTGGCAAACTTAGTTATTCCACATCATCATCACGAAAGTGAAATATGTGTTGATGTATCACATTGTGAATCAGATTACATCAAGCATGATAACGCATCAACAAAGCATGACCACGATCATGATTCAACAAACAAAACAGATCATTGTGCCTTAAATCAAGTGTATATAGTTGCTACAGATAATGTTAGGCAAGGTTATAGTTATATTATTTTTTCCTGTAGTAATTATGAACTACCTGATTTTCTTGCACTTTTCCAAAAAAATGAAGGTCAGGCATCAAATAGAGACATAACAAGCTGTCTATATTATTTTCCCATATACTCATATTATAATTTCATGAGTATAAGCAAAGGCTTACGTGCTCCTCCAATAGTTTAATTCTTATTTCTTTTTCGGATGTGTTAATGGTATTTAATCTCATATCATGCTTTATCATCCAATATTTATTTTATAAGATTTAAACAATACAATAATGAAATTTAAAATTTTTGTTTTTGCATTTCTTACAATGATATTTGTAGGATGCAAGTCTGATACTAATTCAACATCTGATAATCATATTCATGAAACAAACAATATTGATGAAGCCCACATTCATAGTGAAGAAGTAAAAATTCAATACACTTCTTACAGTAATGACGTTGAAGTTTTTGCTGAATCCGATCCATTTGTAATCGGTCATAAATCAAATGTGCTGGCTCATTTTACCCGCCTCCCTGATTTTACTGCCCTTGAAAAGGGAAGTGTAACAATGAGGCTAATTATATTTGGCAAAGAAACAACGCGAACATTGTTAAAACCTACCAGAAAAGGTATATTTAGTTTCACTATTATTCCTGAAAATATAGGAACGGGAGAACTTCTTTTCGATATTATTACTGATAAGGGGGAGTTTCAGTTATCTATTCCTTCTGTAAAAGTTTTTTCTGATGAACATGATGCAATTCATATAGCTGAAGCAGCAATCGTTACTGCGCCCAGTGCGATATCCTTCACCAAGGAGCAATCGTGGAAGATTGATTTTGCAACCGAAGAGGCAACATCTGAACCAATGGGGCAGGTAATTAAAACTACTGCTCAAATACATTCAGCTCCCAACGATGAGGTATTGGTTACTGCAGGCACCGTTGGTGTAGTTATTCTGTCAGATTATGGTATACTTGAGGGTAAAGAAGTAACCAAAGGTCAACCACTATTCTCAATCTCGGGAAGTAATTTAATTGACGATAATTCAAAAGTACGTTTTATTGAAGCACAAAACAATTTTGAATTGGCTTCGTCACAATATGAAAGAACCAAAGAGTTGGCAAAAGAAAATATTGTATCGAAAAAAGAATTGCAAAATGCTAAGAATCAATATAAAAACACCAAGGTAGTTTATGACAATTTGAAAATTAATTTCAGTACTTCGGGGCAATCTGTAGCAAGTCCGGTAGATGGGTATATAAAACAATTGCTGGTTCAAAATGGTCAGTATGTGGAGGTTGGTCAGCCAATTGTAAGTATTTCTCAAAATAAGTCATTGTTTCTTCATGCTGATGTTCCACAGAAATACCATTCAATCCTTGACAATATAAATTCAGCCACAATCAGAACCATGTATGATAATCAAACCTATACCCTCGATGGGTTAAATGGTAAAATTATTTCATACGGCAGAACCACGAATAATCATAATTTCCTGATTCCAATTAATTTGGAAATTGATTATATACAAGGTTTTATGCCGGGAAGTTTTGTTGAGTTGTATCTGAAAACAATTGGCAATGAAAAAGCCTTAACAGTTCCCAATAGCGCTTTACTTGAGGATCATGGTAACTTTTTTGTATTTGTTCAAATTACCCCGGAGTTATTTGAGATGAGGGAAGTTAAAATTGGTGTTACCGATGGAATAAAAACTGAAATACTAAAAGGGATATCAGAGAAAGATCGAGTAGTTTCGAAAGGAGCGGTGCATATTAAACTGGCACGTGGTACTGGTGCTCTTGATGCCCATTCAGGTCATGTTCATTAATTAATAATTATTAATGATTAATAATTATAAAAAACTAAAGATATGAACGTACTGAATAATATAATAAAATTCTCGCTTAAGAACAAGTATTTGGTTTTGCTCAGTTCGATAGTCCTAATTGTTCTTGGGACACGAACCGCTTTAAATATGGATGTAGATGTATTTCCCGATCTAACAGCTCCAACGGTAGTGGTAATGACCGATGCGCATGGAATGGCCTCTGAAGAAGTTGAGCGATTGGTAACCTTCCCCAT
>CALDOI010000044.1 GCA_937912115.1 uncultured Bacteroidota bacterium
GAGCTAAATTATGGTTTGTTTAATAAAAAAGATGTTCGTCAATTATTTGGAACGCTTAGTTTTAAATTAAGTGATTATATACTGCCAGTTGATAAGAGTTTAATAAAAAGCACTAATTATTATATAGACAAGCACGGACTTAAAGTTGGAGTTAGGAATTATGTTTCAAATTTAAAAGCTATAATAAAAGTAGTTCCAACAGGATATGATTTTAAATTTTGGAAAGCGATACCTGGTCACAGAAGTAAAAGTGTTGTAGCTTTTGGCTTTGCCTCTAATATGCAAAAATTCGTAGGCAAAGGGCATGAGTTTCTAATTCGTATTGCAGAAAGAATGCCCGATACTCAATTTACAATAATAGGTATTGATGATTTGATAATGCCATATGCAAGAAGTATCGCTTCCGAAAATGTTACTTTGTTCAATAGTTTGGATCAAGATGAATTGCTATATAAATTATCACATAGTAAAGTATATGCATTGTTCTCCATGAGTGAGGGTATGCCAAGTTCATTATGTGAGGCCATGTTAATGGGATGTGTTCCTGTTGGTTCAAATGTGGGTGGGATAAAGAGTATTATTGGTGATTGTGGATTTGTACTTGAACATCAAGATATTGATAAAGCTGTCGTTTTAGTTCAAAAAGCATTAAACACGAGTAATCAAATGGCTGCATTAGGAAGGGAACGAATTATTGATTTGTTCCCATCTGAGTTAAGGGCAAATGAACTTTATAAGATAGTATCTTAAATATTTTATTAACGATTTTGGGAATTATCCTAATTACCAATTAATTCAATATTATTGTTAAGAAACCAGTATAAAAAGGTTATTTTTATCCTGAATATTTACCAAGAAATAATGAATTTCAAATGAACAAAGCAAAAATTTATTTTCTATTTCTATTTAGTATACTCAGCTATGTTTGCTTATCTCAAAATGAAGCAAACACATGGTACTTCGGTCAGTACGCTGGATTAGATTTCAACGGAGGGACTCCTATTCCCCTAACAAATAGTTCAATGGATCAGGCAGAAGGTTGTGCAACAATCTCAGATGCTGCGGGCAATCTTTTGTTTTACACTGATGGTATGACTGTTTGGAATCAGAATCATAACGTGATGCCCAACGGAACAGGTTTAATGGGTGGAACTTCTGCTGCACAATCCGGGATTATAGTACCAAAACCTGGGAATCCCAATATTTATTATGTTTTTACAGTTCCGGCTGAAATTGGATCTGCTGGACTCAGGTATTCTGAAGTTGATATGACATTACAAGCCGGCCTTGGTAATATTAATTCAGTTAAAAACATGTATTTAATAGGTCCTACAGAAGAAAAAGTAACAGCAGTTCGTCATAATAATAATACAGATATTTGGGTAATAACACACTTATGGGATTCGGATGAGTTTTTTGCATATTTGGTAACATCAACAGGTATAAACCCAACTCCAGTTATTAGCGCTATAGGTACATACCATACAGGACCAGATGTTCATGGGACAATGAAGGTTTCATCCGATGGCTCGAAATTAGCAATAATACTACGTCAGAATGATTCCTTTGAGTTGTTTGATTTTGATAATGCTACTGGAACAATATCTAATCCTAAATCTTCAGCCCAAATATACCCTCTTGCCTATGGTATTGAATTCTCTCCCGATAATTCTTTAGTATATATTAGTAAATATGGCTCCGCTTCTGAGATTTTTCAATTTGTTGTTCCTTCTTCAACAGGTAATCTTGATCCTGGAGTATTAATCGGTACAGCAAATAATACTTATATTGGAACACTGCAGTTAGCCCCAGATAATAAAATATATGTTGCAAAACTCAACAACCCTGTTTCTGGAGGTGATCCTTATTTAGGGGTTATTGAATCCCCAAATATATTAGGTACAGGTTGTGCTTACGTTGATGATGGTTTTTTTCTTGATGGTGGTGAATCAAAATGGGGACTTCCAACATTCATTCAAAGCTACTTTTCTGCAAACATTACTTATCAAAATGATTGCTTCGGTGACACTACATTTTTCGACATATCAACTTCTGATCCCATTCAATCCATCCTTTGGAATTTTGGTGATCCTACCTCCGGATCTAACAATACTTCCACAGAATTACAACCCGGTCATTTATTTACTTCATCAGGTTTGTTTAATGTAACAGCCTCAGTTGTTATAAATAATATTCCTCAGGATTTTTCGATTGATGTTACAATTTATGATGTTCCGCAAATCAGCTTAGGAAATGATACATTAATTTGTTCTAATACTACCTTCTTACTTGATCCGGGAACAGGTTATGCCTCATACTTGTGGCAAGATAATTCTACAAATGAGTTATATACGGTTACACAAGCTGGATTGTATTGGGTAAAAGTTACAAATAGTAATGGTTGTGAAACTATCGATAGCATATATGTTGGTAACTCTCCTCCATTGAATGTTACTCTCGGTAACGACACCACATACTGTTTCATAAACTCAGTAACCCTACACGCAGGCCCTCAATTTGCAACTTACCTTTGGCAGGATGGGAGCACTGATTCAATATTTACAGTGACTAATTCAGGTACCTATACCGTGTCAGTAACTGATGCTAATGGATGTGCAGGTGGTGATACAATAAGTATAATACTTTTTAATACTACTGTTAATCTGGGAAATGACACTACCGTTTGCTCCACAGATAATTTCGTTCTGGATGCAGGTATTGGCTTCACCAGCTACTTGTGGAATACTGGGTCAACCACTCAAATTATTAATGTTCCTGCTAGTGGAACTTATTATGTTGCCGCTTCAAATGCAAGTTGCACCTCATATGATACTATTAATGTTGTAGTTGGGTCTCCACCATTTTCCTTCGCAGGATCAAATGAATCTGTTTGCAGATTCGAACAATTTGATTTTAATAATTCTACTCAGGTTCCTTTTGCAACTAACTATATTACGTTAGAATGGATTGGGGGAACAGGTGTATTTAGTGACCCAACCATACTACATCCAATTTATACCCCTGGAACTAATGAAGTAGGAGACGTTAACCTGACTCTTGTTGCTCATAATATTGCTGTTTGCAGTAACGACACATCAACAATGATTTTAACCATTGAACAACTGCCCATTGCTGACTTCAATATTCTTCCTAATGTCACTTCTTGTGTTGGTGTTCCAATTTCATTTGAGGATATTAGTACAACAAGTATAACTATCTGGATATGGGATTTTGGAGATGGCAATTTATCTAATGTACAAAATCCTACTCATTTATTTAATTCACCGGGCGATTATATTGTTACCTTGATAGTAAATAATTCCAACGGTTGTATTGATACAGTTGATCACACAGTTACAATAAATCCCTTGCCGATTGTTAATTATTCATTTTTACCATCCGATTCAATATGTGTAAATGAACTAATATCATTTACCGATAATAGCACATCAAATATTCAATCATGGGTTTGGGATTTTGACGATGGTAACTCAAGTAATATACAAAACCCCAATCATAGTTATTTGTTATCAGGAGATTATAATGTACAGTTAACTGTAATGGATAATAATACTTGCGTAGATTCAATAACGTCAATTATTAAGGTAAATCAGCTTCCCGAACCCGATTTTAATATCCTCCCATTTGATACAGTTTGTGCAAATTCTCAAATTTCGTTGATTGGTTATGATATTGCAGGAACACAAATTACGGATTGGCAATGGGACTTTGGAGATGGGAATCTAGGAACTGGCCAGAGTTTAAGTCATTCATACTCAAATCCTGGTGATTATACAATTACACTTAGTGTTTTAAATAATAATAGTTGTACCGAAATCAATTCAAAATCAGTTCATATAAAATCATTACCAGAGTCCAAATTCACAATCTCCCCCAATGATACAAGTTGTATGGGTGAATTGATTAATCTTGATGCCATAGATATCTCTGGTGATATAGTTTCTTGGGATTGGCAATTTGGTGATGGTAATGCTGCTACAGGTCAAAATGTATCGCATATATATAGCCAGCAAGGCAATATGAACATATTATCCATCTTTACAAATAATTTAGGATGTATTGATACAGCTATCCACCAACGTGTTGTACAGGATGTGAATATATGGTTCAATATAAATCAAAGTCCGAGTTGTCAGAATTTTAATGTTGATTTTGTAGGTGTAGGCGATTTGGTAACATTTACACCCTGGGAATGGAGCTTCGGTGATGGATCAGCATCAGACGTGGGTCATATTGTTTCCCATATATATTTGCTTCCCGATACCCTTAATGTACAACTTGATGTATGTTCTGAACAAGTTATTCAACAATTAATTATTAATGCAACATGTCAGGTAGATGCTGGGGGATTGCAAAGAACATGTCAGGATGTGTATTTTAATTATGCAAACTCACCTACACCTCCAACTGCAGATGGTTATTCAGCGGTACAATGGTATACTACCGGATTAGGAACATTTGATAATGCAACATTGGTTATGCCAACATACTTCCCCCATCCAATCGAAGGGGCAATCCAGAATGACACAATCATTATGACCATGATAGGCTATGGAGTTTCCCCATGTGCAAACGACACTTCATATGCTAAGTTAATAGTTATCCCCGGTGCTTATGCCCAAGCTGGCTCAGATGAAAACTCATGTTTTGGTGTACCCTATGATTTTGCAAACTCCACCGATTCTTCCTTTGCAACGCATTATGCAACTCTTTATTGGTCAACAAGTGGTACAGGAATCTTTGTTGATCCAAACGTAATGCAACCAATTTACATACCCGGCCCGAACGAAATGGGATCAGTAACTTTAACCATGGTGGCAGCAAATATTATCAATTGCGATTCAATTGATGATATGATATTAACTATCAGACCAACTTATGAGGTGCCAATAGATATTACAGTTTGTTATTATGATTCAGTTTATGCTCAGGGAGCATGGGGCTATAGTTCCGGAATATTCTTTGACACTCTCCAATCAGTCTATGGATGTGATAGTGTAATTGTCACAAACCTAGTTGTAAGAGATAAGATTGATAAGGATTTTACAATTTCAACTGGCGATTCCATTTGCCTTGGTGAATCAAGTATTTTCACTCAAACTGGTAATGCAAATCTTACTACATGGTCATGGGATTTTGGAGATGGTAATACTTCCTTCGATCCTAACCCAACAAACACCTATACTACTGCTGGAATCTATGATGTAATATTTTCTTACATAGATGAAAACGGATGTAGTGATTCCACAGTACAACAAGCAATCGTGTTTGATTTGCCGGATGTATTCTTTACATCATCCATGAATGATGCTTGTGTTAATACTAATATTAACTTTAGCGGAGGAAGCAACTCCAACATACAAAGCTGGGATTGGGACTTTGGCGATGGACAAACCGGAACAGGGCAAAACATATCCCACATCTACACTACTTGGGGATTATTAACAGTTATACTAACTGTAACAGATGTAAACGGATGTTCACATACGGCCTATGATAATATCACCATTGCCCAACCACCTGTTGCTGATTTTACATATGAAATAGCTTTATGCGATTCACTACAATTTACTGATTTATCCACAAGTCCTTCAGGTTATAACCTTGTTACCTGGTATTGGGACTTTGGAGATGGACTTACCTCAACCTTACAAAATCCAACACACCAATACCCCAGCAACACAACCCCCGGTGGCGAAGTATACAACGTAACATTAACAGTGGTAGCCGACAGTAATGGCTTTTTGTGCTCCGACA
>CALDOI010000045.1 GCA_937912115.1 uncultured Bacteroidota bacterium
TTTTCGTCGATGTGGTAACATATTTGGAATGGCTTCCCCTTTTCCATTTCTTCCAGATGATGCCCCTGATTAAAGGCAATTGCTGGAATAGGGTTTCCTGTTCTGTCGGGATGTACTACCGAAAATTTTAAATGTTTGTTATCCTTTTTACCAACATGTTTGGCATATCCGGTATCAATAACATTGCTAGTCTGGAAAACTGGAGACATATTACCTGGTCCAAAAGGAGCAAATTGTTTTAGTATCTTATAAAATTTGAAATTAATATCGCTAATGTAAAGCTCAGCATCAATCTCAATTTCCGGGATTAACATATCGTCGGTAATGTTTTTATCGGCATAATCTTGAAACTCCGTTATAAATTGATCAAAATTTTCAGGTTTAAGAGCCAGCCCGGCGGCGTAAGTATGTCCCCCAAAATTCTCTAATAAGTGATTGGTTGAGTCGATAGCATCATAGATGTCGAAATTTTTAACCGACCTGGCCGATCCGGTAATTAAACCATCGGCTTTTGTTAGTACGATTGTTGGCCTATAATATTTGTCAATTAATCGTGAAGCAACAATACCCACAACACCTTTGTGCCAATCTTCGCGATAAACAATTGTAGCTTTTTTATTGCCAATATCAATATCTTCATCTAAAATTTGAAGAGCATCTTTAGTTATATTGCTATCAAGCTCCCTGCGTGTTGTATTTAAGTCGTTAATTTGTTTTCCAAGTTTTGCAGCATATTCCACGTTGTTACTAATCAATAATCTCACCGAATCAGTTGCACTATCAATTCTTCCGGCAGCATTAATACGCGGTCCAAGCAAGAAAACAAGATCGCTTACGGTTATACTCTTCTTAAAATAATGTTCGGTACCAAGTGTAATTTTTTTATCAACTCCTGCCGATTTGAGCATATATTTTACACCTATACGTGGATTTTTATTGAGATTTTTTAATCCATAATATGATAAGATTCTGTTCTCTCCAGTCATGGCAACCACATCAGCAGCAATGCTAATGGCAACAAGGTCGAGATAACAATATATTTTCTCAACCGAGGCTTCTGATTTCATAGTAAGAGCCTGAATTAATTTAAAACCAACTCCTGCTCCCGACAGATCCTTAAACGGATAGTTGCAATCATCCTGCTTGGGATCGAGTACGGCAACAGCATCTGGTATAACATCACCGGGTCGGTGATGGTCACCAATGATAATATCCAGACCTTTCTTTTTTGCATATTCTACCTTTTCAACAGCCTTAATACCACAATCGAGAGATATAAGAAGTTTATACTCATTTTCAACAGCAAAATCGATTCCTTTGTAGGATATTCCATATCCTTCCAGGTATCTGTCGGGAATGTAAAAATCAACTTTTTTGTGGGAGTTTTTCAAAAATGAATAAACGATGCTAACGGCGGTTGTCCCATCAACATCATAATCGCCATAAACCATTATTTTTTCGCCCAGTTCTTTGGCCAGTTCAATTCTTTCAACTGCCTTGTCCATATCCTTCATAAGAAACGGGTCGATTAAGCCGGAAAGTTGTGGGCGGAAAAATGAACGAGCCTCTTCAAATGTGTTAATTCCACGAAGAACCAGAAGTTCTGAAAGAACTTTGCCTATGTTAAGCTCTTTTGAGAGTTGCTCAACCACCTCTTTATCAGGCTTATTTTTAAGCACCCATCGCTTTTCCATACTAAAATTCTTTAGCTTGTAAAGATAGGTAAATATCGTCAATAAATACTTTCGATCAAATCAAATGTACTATAAGCAACTTATGAAACCTTAACGAAAGCACTAACAATGCGTTTAAAACATACACCTGTTGGAGTATAAAAAATTTGATAGAGGGTTATCTGCTAGTTATAAAATTAAAAATTAGCCCGCATTGCATCAACCGGATTTAGTCGTGAAGCCGACCAGGCAGGTATAAATCCTGAAACAAAACCAATAAGTGCCGAGACGAGTATACCAAGAGCGATATTTCCAAATGTAAGGATCAATTCAAAATTAAACATGGAGCTTACAACGTAGGTAAGAATATAAACTATTATCAAACCTACAATTCCCCCAAATATTGAAAGGAAGATGGCTTCGAATAAAAACTGAAACAAAATGAAATAGTTTTTAGCACCAAGTGATTTTTGTATGCCAATTTGATTTGTGCGTTCTTTAACCGAAACAAACATTATGTTAGCAACACCAAATCCTCCAACCAGAAGCGAGAATCCTCCAATTATCCAACCAACCATTGCAATAACTGCAAACAACTGATCAAAGCCTTTATTGATAATATCTGTTTCATTTAGCGCAAAGCTATCGTCAGCCGATGGCGGTAGTTTCCGTATTGAACGCATTATTCCTGTTAATTCATCCATCATTTGCTCGTTACTTACATTAGGTTTGGCCATAACGATAATTGTGGATCCAAGTCGCCTGAAATCCAATACTTTTTGTGCATACTTTGCCGGAATAATAATCCAGTTGTCTTTCGAATCACCAAAAACCCCTTCGCCTTCCTTTTTTGATACACCTATTACATCTAGTTTACGCCCGAATACTTTAATGCTACGACCAACAGCATCCTGGCCATCAAAAAGGCCTTCAGCAATATCGGCACCAATTATTGCAATGTTTCTTCCACTGTGCGACTCACTGGGAGTAAAAAACCTACCCTCTTGCAGGTCGAATGGCATAACCTTGGTATAATCATGCGAAACAGCAACAACAGGTACATTTTCAATGGAGTTGTTACCATTATAAATAGTTCGTGAAACACTTACCATAAAGGCAGAAGCCTCAACGGTATTTGATCGTTTCATTATTTCTTCTACTTCCTTTAGCTTTGGCTCCGGACGCTGGTAATACTTCCACCAAGGATAATCGCCACCCATGGCCCATGGCCACTTTTGGATAAAAATAACATTGTTCCCCAGAGAATTAATTTCACTTTTAATGGCATTTTCCAAGCTGTCGAACACAGTAAATACTGAAATTATTGAGAATATCCCGATGGTAATTCCAAGTAAGGATAAAAAAGTACGTACCTTGTTAACCACCAGCGCATTTGTGGCAAATAACAAGCTCTCTATTATTAGTTTAA
The DNA here is from genome assembly GCA_937912115.1 of uncultured Bacteroidota bacterium. Taxonomy (GTDB): domain Bacteria; phylum Bacteroidota; class Bacteroidia; order Bacteroidales; family F082. Next base: position 3,103 of record CALDOI010000045.1, read on the forward strand.
TTGTTTTCAATTGGATTATTCTTCCTGTTTTTCAAAATTCGTAAAAATATGTATGTAAAAGTATAATAAGTTTTAATTAAATCATGTTATTTTGCAACTACGTATTCTTTTTGTCAAAAATTACCAAAATCAACTGTAGATGAAAAAAATTAAAACAGCATTAATTTCCGTTTTCAATAAAAGCGGACTAGATATTCTGCTTGAAAAACTTAACAAACTTGAAGTAACATTTATTTCTACCGGAGGAACACATGATTACATCCTTAGCCAAGGATATGAGGCGACTACGGTAGAATCTCTTACTACATATCCTTCAATTTTGGGAGGTAGAGTTAAAACATTACACCCAAAGGTAATGGGAGGAATACTTGCCCGTGGCGATAATGATAGTGATAACCAACAGTTAAAAGAATATGATATTATTCCCATCGACCTTGTGATTGTTGATTTATACCCTTTCGAAGATACTTTACTGGCAACAGATAATGAAGGAGAAATAATTGAAAAAATCGATATTGGCGGAATAACACTTATCAGGGCTGCTGCAAAAAATTTCAAAGATGTGCTTGTTGTTCCATCAGCGGAACTATATGGCCGTTTTGTTGAACTGTTAGAAAGCAAAGATGGAATTACTGATATCAACGACCGTAAGTATTATGCCGCAAAAGCATTCAACGTAAGCTCACATTATGATAGTGCAATTTTTAACTGGATGAATGCAGGAGAAATTGATTCGTTTAAACTAAGTATTGGAAACGGAATTGGTTTACGATATGGAGAAAATCCACATCAAAAGGGCTTTTTCTATGGTAATATGAATGAGGTTTTTGAACAGATTCATGGGAAAGCAATTTCATATAACAACCTATTGGATCTTGATGCGGCAATCAACTTAATCAATGATTTTGATGAAACAACATTTGCTGTTATTAAACACAACAATGCTTGTGGGCTGGCTTCACGCTCTAATTTAACCGAAGCATGGAATGATGCATTAGCCGGTGATCCATTATCTGCATTTGGTGGCGTACTTGTTACTAACAGAAATATAGATATGGCTACAGCCATAGAAATTAACAAGATATTTTTCGAGATTATTATTGCGCCATCCTATGATGATGATGCACTGGAAGTATTAAAAGCTAAAAAGAATAGAGTAATTCTTGTTCTTAAAAACTCAAAGTTCGCTAATGTACAGTTCAGGTCACTACTTAATGGGGTTCTTGTTCAGGATAAAGATACAATCACCGAAGACTCCACCAACCTAAATGCGGTTACAAAAATAACCCCATCCGAAAAAGAAATAGAAGACTTGTTATTTGCTAACAAGCTTGTTAAGCACACTAAATCGAATACGATAGTGCTTGCATACAATAAGCAATTGGTGGGTTCTGGTACCGGACAAACATCCAGAGTTGATGCATTGAAGCAAGCTATTGAAAAAGCACGTACCTTTGAACTCCCAATTGAGGGTGCTGTGATGGCTTCGGATGCGTTTTTTCCGTTTGGGGATTCCGTTGAAATAGCAAATAAAGCCGGAATAAAATCTGTTATTCAACCTGGTGGATCAATTCGGGATAAAGAGTCGATCGAATATTGCGATGATCACGGGATGTCGATGGTAATGACAGGAGTGCGCCATTTTAAACATTAATACTGTTTGGATTACAAAAATAGAATGCTAAATAATCACTTTTGTTTTTTGATGTCTTAATCAGAAAAAGGAATAACTTTACAACGGTGAATTAGTGGCAAATTGATCAATTTTAAAACGATATATAAATAGCATATGGGACTGTTTTCATTTCTTACAAAGGAAATTGCAATTGACCTTGGAACGGCAAATACAATTATTATTTATAACGACAAGGTAATTGTTGATGAACCATCGATAGTTGCTTTAGAGCGTAATACGGGAAAAATTATCGCCGTTGGCAAAAAAGCCATGATGATGCATGGTAAAACACATGAAAACATAAAAACCATACGACCTTTGCGCGATGGTGTTATTGCCGATTTTCAGAGTGCCGAATATATGATTCGTGAAATGATCAAAATGATTGGCATAAAGAGTACGTTTTTCCCTCCTGCGTTAAGAATGGTAATATGCATTCCATCAGGGATAACCGAAGTTGAGGAGCGCGCCGTTAAGGATTCAGCCGAACAAGCTGGCGCAAAAGAAATTAAACTAATTCATGAGCCAATGGCCGCAGCAATTGGAATTGGAATTGATGTTCTGGAACCAACCGGGAATATGATAATTGATATTGGTGGAGGAACCAGCGAAATTGCTGTAATAGCACTTGGGGGAATCGTTAATAATACATCAATAAGAATTGCCGGTGATGATTTTAATGCAGATATTGAAGAATATATGCGTAAACAGCACAATATTATTATTGGCGAAAGAACTGCCGAACGAATTAAAATCGAGGTGGGAGCTGCAATTACCGAACTCGATAATCCTCCCGATGATTATGCTGTACATGGTCGTGATATGCTTACAGGTATCCCCAAAGAGATAATAGTAAATTATAAGGAAATTGCCAGCTGTTTGGATAAATCTATATCAAAAATAGAAGCTGCTGTTCTAAATGCTCTCGAAAAAACACCACCTGAGTTAAGTGCCGATATTTTTAGAACAGGTATTTATGTTGCGGGAGGTGGTTCGATGTTGAGGGGTCTGGATAAAAGACTACATCAGAAAACAAAATTGTCGGTCCATGTTGCCGAAGACCCATTAAGAGCAGTGGCAAGAGGAACAGGAATTGCTTTAAAAAATTATGATAAGTTTACATTCCTAATCAAATAATTCTTTAAATCAGCCCTTAAAAACAATGGAGAATGCGCAATCTTTTTGCTTTATTATGGAAAAATCAGTTTTTTGTTCTGTTTATTCTCCTTATTAGCATTTCATTATATTTACTTAGCCGCAGCTATTCATATCATGGCTCAATAGCTCATAATACCACTAGTGACATAAGCGGAAGTGTTTTTTCAACATATGGTAATATTACAGATTATCTGTCACTTAAGGTAGATAATGATGTGCTTGCAGATGAAAATGCTATGCTTAAGAATATGCTTTCATCTTCATTTTTACAAACCGATACCCAATATATATACCGCGATAGCTTGTATAGGTATATCCCTGTAAAGATAGTTAGTAACAGTGTTTCGAAAAGAAACAATTTTATGCTGGTTAACAAAGGTAGTAAACATGGGATAAAAAAGGAAATGGGTGTAATTTCAACATTGGGTGTAGCCGGAGTTGTGGTTGGTGTATCCGAACACTATTCCACCATAATGTCGATGTTACACCAAAATATGCGTATTAGTGCACGAATTAAAAATAGTGGTCAGTTGGTAAATGTTATTTGGGATAAAACGGATTATTTATACGGGACAGTAATTGATATTCCTTCACACATAAGGTTGAATCAAGGTGACACAATTATAACAAGTGGAAATTCATTAATTTTTCCGGAAGGAATAATAATTGGACTAATAGAATCGCATAAAATTGACAGTAATAAAAATCTTAGTAAGGCAACAATGCGCTATATTACAGATTTTAACAGTATTAAGCATTTATTTATTATTGAAAATTTAATGAAAATGGAACAGGATTCGCTGATTAGCCAAATAGAGAATATAGATGAATAACGTTTTATTTAAAAATATAACTAGGTTTATTATTCTGATGCTTATTCAGGTATTGGTGCTTAATAACATGAACCTTGGCGGCTATCTAAATCCTTACATTTATATACTGTTCATATTGTTATTGCCAGCAAATATAAACCGAAGTTTTCTTTTAATTCTAGCATTTGGAACCGGCCTTACGGTTGATTATTTTGGAAATACTCTAGGTCTTCATGCTGCTGCATGTGTGGTGATTGCTTTTATGCGACCAGGGACTATAAATTTATTTTTTAGGAATTATGAATTTAATGGTAATGAAGAACCCGGACCATCATCAATAGGTTACAGAGGTTTTTTAAAATATGCAATATCTTTGATGTTTATTCATCAGTTGATCCTCTTTTATTTTGAGGTTTTTAGCTTTAGCAATTTCTTTTTTACGCTAAGTAAAGTACTTCTAAGCACTGTTCTAAGTGTTATATTAATTATGATTGCAGTATTATTAACAGGGAAAAGAAAAAAGAAGTAAATATAAGCTATTCAAGTTTATTTTATGCTGATGTCAAACGTTTTATAAAATTATCTTTTATTGGAATAACCAATCTAAATAATCCCTTCCCGAATACAGTTCATTATTAAATGTGCTGAATTATTCGAATTAGACTTTCTAAAGATATTTTTTTTATGCGTTTTTAAAGTATTATATGTAATAAATAATAATTCCGCTATTTCATTTGAATTTTTTCCTTCCGAAATCAGCTGGATAATTTTTAACTCTTGATTGGTAAATAATTTTCCGGTATCATTTTCTTCAAAAATAAGGTTGCATGGATCGAGTGCAAAATAAGATCGTCTGGTTTCACCTATAAAAGATATTTTATGGTCGATAGGAGTATTTAAATAAGTAATATCTGTGTGTACGCCTAGTACCTGCTGAATTTTTCCGTTTGTTGTTACATTGATTGCTTTTGCCTGATGTAATATTTTCTTATAATTACCACTTTGGTCTTTAAAACGGGTTACATATACAACCTTATAAAATGGAATGTCTTCCGGTGAAATTATGTTAAAAAGGAATTCTGAAGCAGCATTTTCTTTTTCGTACATTCTCGCCAAGTCATCAGGATGGTATAATGAAAAAAGTTTCTTTAAATTAAACTCATCAGGCTTAATTCCTAATACATCTCTTACAGATTCATGCACATAATCCATTTCAAGAGTTTGAAAATTAAAAACGTAATAATAAAAAGTCCCTGCTGCGAAGAACGAAGCTATATGATCAAATATATTTCTTAAATCTTCTTCTATATTGGGTTGAATAATTTTATTCTTAGTATCCCAAATATTTAGAACCTTTGCAATATCATTTTTTCTTATTTCAGTTGAGTCTTTCATACTATTAATTCGTAATCTTTGGTAACAATTGTGCTCATTTTTGCGATTATCTGGATTATCAGTTAGTTTCAATTATTAACTACAATAGCTTCACAAAATGAAAATCACACGAAGTTTTTTATAATTATCTATTTTTAAGAGTTAAAAATCTCTCTATCACAAAATTACATTATTTTTCGGAAAACATTACATATAGAACAATAAAACAAGTACTTATTTACCTAAATGCAACCCGCATCCTTAGCAAAAGCATGCCATATTAACATAAAATTAACAAAACTAGTAGTAAATATCACCCCGTGGGGGGATTGACAAGTGTGCTGTTTGTCAATATGTTTGCACTCATAAATAACACTATATCTTTTACTTAGGAAAATGTTTGTAAGGAGTTAACACAAAATAATATAAAAAAATTTGCGCAGCACTTTTTATAAGCCTTAATACAAGCGCCACTTTTGTTCAAATCATTAAAACTCTAAATAGAATGAATAAACTAATTATCACACTCACAATATTGCTTTCTAGCTTATCAATTTATGCACAGAATGCACGAACAATAGGTTACTTCCCAACCTATAGGTTTTATGCAAGTAATCAAATAGAATATTGTAAACTGACCCATTTAAATCTGTCTTTTGCAAATCCCGATAGTGATGGAAATATTATTATGCCACCAATCAGTTCTGTAATTTCAGATGCTTTAAATGACAATCCTAATATTGTTATTATGATTTCATTAGCTGGTGCTGCCTTATCGGCTCAACAGGCGAGTGATTGGTCAAATTTAATTGACATCCCTGCTAACAGACCTGCATTTATTATAAAAATTGTTGATTACGTTGTAGCCAATAATTTAGATGGTGTTGATGTTGATTTGGAGTGGGATCATGTTACAAGTGGCTACAGTGATTTTGTAATTGAGCTTAAAGCAGCATTGGACATAGAAGGAAAATTAATAACTGCTGCTCTACCGAATCAAACCCTATATGCAAACATTAATCAAAATGCCTTAGATGCTTTCGACTGGATTAACATTATGGCCTATGATGCAACTGGACCTTGGAATCCATCTTCACCCGGGCAACATAGTTCATATAGTTTTGCTCAAGACGGAATATCTTTTTGGAAAAACACTGTTGGTATTTCAGCCGATAGATTGAATTTAGGACTTCCTTTTTACGGGTATGAATTTGTTAATTCATCCACTGTGATTGCTGTTACTTATGAGCAAATGGTTAGCACGGACCCAAATTATGCTGATTTAGATAACGTTGGAAACACATATTACAATGGAAGACCGACTATAGAATCAAAAGTAGCCTTAGCTAACAATGAAGTTGGAGGTATACTAATTTGGGAAGTGGGACAAGATGCATTCAATCAATACTCCTTACTAACGACAATTCATAATAAATACACATCTCTCGGAATGGTAACATCAGGTTTATGTGGTAATGAGGCTGCATCTACTACTGACTTTCAAGCTAAAAGCAAACTAACCATATTCCCAAATCCATCATCTGATTACTTGTTTATCTCAAATCTTAAAAAAGAGGAACATTACACCATACGGAATGTGTTAGGAAAATCATTCCTTCAAGGGTATGTTTCAGATAAATCCAAAATTGATATTGGTAATTTAATATCTGGAATCTACATTCTTCAATTTGACAATGGAATATCAATTAAGTTCATCAAAAAATAA
>CALDOI010000046.1 GCA_937912115.1 uncultured Bacteroidota bacterium
ATGCTAAAACTAATGGAAGGAGTAGTAGAAAGTGGAACTGGTAATAGATTGCAATGGAAATATGGGTTTCATAATCCAATTGCCGGCAAAACCGGAACTACTCAAAACCAATCTGATGGCTGGTTTATGGGAATTACTCCTGACCTTACAACAGGTATTTGGGTTGGAGCTGAAGATCGCAGTGCTCACTTTAGAACTATTACCCTTGGACAGGGTGCAAATATGGCTCTTCCTATTTGGGCACTATATATGAACAAGGTTTACGCTGATCCATCGTTGGGCATTAGCATGGGTGAATTTGACAAACCCATTAGAGATATTGCCATCGAATTTGATTGTGAGAAGTATGATCGTGAAAACAAAAACAGTTCATTAGACCAACATGGTGATGATGAATTTTAATGCGTTGGTATTTTAATTAAAAAATTTAGTTCCTCAGTATTCACAACCCATTTAGCTAAGTTTACTATTAATTATTTTAATAGGCCATATTGTTTGAAAACAAATAATAATTCAAGAATTGAAACATTATTTTATATTTGCTAAAAAATAACAATGTATGAGTGAGGATGGAAAAGATACTAAACATGTAAGTTGTTTAAATTGCTTTAAACGAGCACCTCTCTTTAATATGCTTACAATTGAAGAACTAAATAATATCGAATGTCATCGAACCGAGGTTACTTTTAATAAGGGTGAGTTGATACATAAAAGTGGTACGCAAAGTAGTCATGTTATTTCTTTCAATGCTGGTTTAGCAAAATTATATTTAGAAGATCATAAAGGAAGGCATAAAATAATTAAGTTAATAAAGGCTCACGATTTTTTTGTTTCACCAGGAGTATTTAGTAATAACAGGCATCATTTTTCTATTAAAACATTAACAAAAAGTTCAGTTTGCATGATCGAAACCGAAGTTTTTAAACAAATAATGCAGGTTAATTCAAAATTTGCATTTGAATATATTAGTTTGATAAACAATAACCTGTTGGAGATTACTGCAAAAATGCATAATTTAGTTCGTAAGCATAATACCGGAAAAATTGCCGAAACGATCCTTTATCTGGAATCTGAGATTTACCAAACAAATCCATATACTTTTAATCTTAGCAGTTCTGACATTGCAGATCTATCTGGGATGGGACGTGATTCTGCAATTAGAATTCTAAACGAATTTAATAATGAGGGGATTATTGAGTATGACAAAAAAAGCATAAAAATCGTAAACAGGGATCTGTTAGAGAGTATAAGTGAGAATGGATAATGAAATAATTACTATTATTCTTACACTACTTTTTAATCAAAAAAAAAGGCTTCTTAAAAAATTAAGAAGCCTTTTTTTATGTTATCAATTAGCTGAATTTAATCTACAGCGTTAATTGAGTTTATCAATAAGGTTTTAATATAATCATAGTTATGTACACCATCACTGCGGTCATCAACTAGCAATGCATAGTTATAAAATGCTTCAGCATGAGCTATAGGATATGTACCTACAACTGGATGTCCTTCAGCATCAAGTAAACCCTGAACAATTAATCCAAGTTTCAAATCTTCTATAAGACCTGCTATTTCGGTCTGCTTTCCACCTACATCAAAGCTTGTAGCATCAGCGTGACAAACTTTACATGCGTCTAGACTTGCGTGCCAGCTATGTCCGCCTTCTTCTGCAGCATATTCAGCCATATGACATTTAACACATGAAGCATTTGTACGGTGAGGATCTGTACCTGGGGTAGGATATCCTGAACCTAATTCAGCACCACCAATTCCTTCAAGAAGAGTAGCTTGTGGACCATGATGTGGGCCATAATGCGTACTTGAAATATAAAAATTTCCTGTACCATCATCAACAGGACCTGTTCTTCTTGGTTGGTGACAATTTGCACAAAGATTTGAATTGTCGCCTAAATCAAGCATTACTGATTCCCCATTTTCTCTATACATTAACAATTCAACTGGGTTGTTACCACGCAATGGTACAACATAACCATCAACCTCAAAATCAAAGGTTACGTGATCATTATGGCAGGTACCACAATTAATTTTCAAAGGAATTGCAAAACCCGTAGCAGTTGTATCTCTTCCAGTAGCTTGAGTTTCAATAAACCCTTGATCTGAATGACACATTGCACATCCGTTACTACCACCCGCATAAGCAACATTAGCTCCTGCTCCATGACCTGAAGTAGCATACTGCGCATCAATATCGTCCATAATTGCTAATGTGTGGCATTGCAAGCAACTTACATTACCATCAACTCCATTTGTTCCATCACTTCCGTTTGTTCCATTTGTACCAGCTGTACCAGCAGGACCAGCAGGACCTTCTTTTGTACATGACACAACTGTTCCAAGTGCAAATACGAAGATCAGAAGTAAGTAACTAAAATAATTTTTTTTCATGACTACTGTTATTTTAAGTTTAAATATAATTGTTAGTTATTTAATAACAAATTTACAAAAGAGATGTATTTTTTATATCTTTGAAAAGTGATATATTTATTGCATAAATTCGGCATTAACCGCATTACAATTGATATATATCATCGTCAATTAAAGAAACTAGTTAATTTTGCACTTGATGCCAATTCTTAACATAATCTTCTTCAACGCCTTACATTACTAAACTGATGGATCATAGCCACAATAAAATTAACACAGGTAGCTTTGATACTAGTGGGAACATTCTTAAATTTCTCACACCAAATCAACTTAACTATCTTAATGAAATAAGGCATGTTGTTAAATTTAACAAGGGAGAAAATATATTTAAACAAGGAGCCCCAATGCCTCATATAATTGTGCTCGAGAAGGGAATGGCTAAGGTTTTCCTTGAGGACGGGGCAAATAGAAGCATCGTGCTTAGATTAGTAAAATCAGGAGAAATATTGGGTGGCCCAGGTTTTTTTACCGACTACAAACATCATTTCAGTGTTACAGCTTTAGAAGACAGCGTGGCACACTTTATAGAAATTTCTGTTTTTAAAAAATTGATTCAGGATAATTCCGATTTTGCAATAGTGTTAATTGCATATCTAAATAAAGCTCACATAAACTTTTACAACAGGCTAAAAGTTATTAGTCACAAGCAAATGAATGGCAGGTTAGCAAATACATTAATATACCTCAGTAATACTATATATAATTCATCAAGTTTCGACACAAACCTCACCCGTCAAGACTTAGCAGATATGTCGTCAATGACCAAAGAAAGCACTATTAGAATACTTAAGGATTTTAAAAGTTCAGGGATTATTGAGTGTTCTAATAATCACTTCGAGATAAATGATCAGGAAGCATTAGCAAATATCCTCGAAAATGGATAATTTGTTATAACCTAAGTTAAGCATTGGAAAAATTAACTAATTCTGTGTATAAATTTTAAACAGAGTTTAGGTTTACAGGTTAATTACCAGCCCTAATCCAAAATCAATATAACTTATTTTTCGATTCCTGTACTCAAAACCATTTGAAGTATAAAAACCAAAACTTAAATCGGAGTGAGTATAATCAGCATTGATGCTCAACCCAATACAACTACTAATATCATAATTAATGGATATCCCTGTTTTAAATGCAAAACTCTTATCGCGAGAAGATGTTGACTTATAATAATTTGGTCCGGGGAAAAGATACGTTTGCTCAAAAAGTTGATAAGGCGTACTACCAAAAATTATTCCCCCTAATAATCGAGGTTGCACATTAATTCTATTACTTATTGTAAACGAATAGTATAACCCTGACATCGTGGTTAACATTGTATATGGTTCAGATCTAACATTCATATCAACTAAAAAAGGATCAACCCTAACCATTTCAGTGGCCAACCCAATTGCATCAACTGTGTGTAAACTATAATTTACATCTAGACCCACTCCTAAGTTTTTCCAAAAAAACCATGCCCCATCTGCACCGAATGAAACCCCAGTTGTTGTAAAACAACCTATTTCAAGGCTGTTCATACTATAATTACCAAAAGGCAATGAAACTCCGCTACGAAGTGAAATAAACGACTTCCCATCATCAGCATATACGGCATTACAAAGCAGTACTGCAAACAATATAAAAACTAACTTCTTCATAATTCTCAGGTAGTATTTTAGTTGTATTACTGCACAAAACTAACTAGTTTTTTAATAATAGTAAGTTTTGTAATGATCAACATATTGTAACTAATATATTTTCTATTTTTGAAAATCAAATCATTAAATCATATTTTTATGAAAAAGATTATCGTAATACTACTTTTTGTTTTTATCGGCTTTACAGGAATGTCACAAATTTATGTAGGTGAAGTAAATATTAATAAGAAACAAGGTATCAGTTATGTTGAGCTAGTTGGTGTAACAAAAAACTACAACATAGATGTATATGTTGATTACGGGCAGGTAAAGCCCACACCAGAAGAAATCCGCGATAAAAATGGCACAATAGCTCGTTCGGCAAATATTATTGCCGCTTTAAACCTTATGACTGAAAACGGGTGGGAATTTGTTAGTAGTTGTGGCTACGGATCCAAAGACAACAACGTGGTTAGGTACTTATTAAAGAAGGAGTAGTAAAATAACCATTCTTGACAAACCTAATTTATTGAATTATCTTTTTCTCAAAGGGCAATTCGGTTTCCTATTTCCACATTAATAAAAATAATTTATCTTTGGGCGCTGGATGTGAGTTCCTCTCACCTTATTAATAGGACAATAATCTAAGCCAGATTATTTGTTTGAGAAAGCGCAGGGTATGTAGTATACCTTTAATTATTTTTTTAATGTGAAATACTAACAATCTCAATATTTTAAATATGAAAAAACCAATATTTTCTTTTATCAAAACTCTTTTGATTTTACTAATAGTATCTTCAAGCGGGTTAATTTCGGGACAGGAATTCGTTGATGATCCAAATTTGGATCAGATTCCAAAGTGGTATCTCGATCAAACTCAAAACATGACTCGTCAGCCATCTGAGGTAATTACCATTGATGACTATGATAATTTTTATTTGGGAGTTGATTTTGCAGAAGGTCACATAAGTGTTAACCCACTAGCTCCCACCCAATTTTTTACTGCGTATAACATTGATGATTCCCATTATACAATGAATGGTCATGATTGGGTAGACAGTAATCCAACATGGGGATCCAATATGAGAGGTGACCCAATTACAGCCTATGATAGCTTAGGAAATCTATACTACGAAAACATGTATGGATCAAGTATTCTGGGTTGTAAGGTTGTTAAATCAACTGACAATGGTCAATCATGGGGATCAGCAGTTAATGCAATTTCAGGTAACGATAAAAACTGGATGGCATGTGATCAAACTTCAGGGCCTAATGCCAACAATGTATATACTGTTATGACAAATAGTGGATCGGGTAATTTTGCACGAAGTACCGATCAGGGTCAAACCTGGCAAAATACATTTTCTCCTTCAACTCAATCACTACCAGGCATGATGGTGTGCGTTGGAGCAGATGGAGATGTTCCCGGAGGGTCTGTTTATGTTGTAACCAATAGTGGTAGCTCATTTGCTTCTACTTATACTTTTTATGAATCGAACGATGGTGGATTAACTTTTACATATAAGTCGGCACAAAATTTCGCAGGTTATGTTGGACGAAATGTTGGTGGCCGTAACTCCGTTGAAAACATGCGTACAAGGCCATACCCTTTTATTACGGCTGATAATAGTACGGGCCCCTACAGAGGCAGACTATATTTAGTTTATGCAACCAACGACCCTCCAGGAGATGGAAACAAACCTGACATATGGAGTAGATATTCTGATGATGGAGGAACTACATGGTCCATTGCAAAAAGAGTAAATTCTGGTTTTTCACCAACTCTAAGTCATCAATGGCAACCTGCCACTTGGTGTGATAAAGAAACCGGCAGACTGTACATTCAGTGGATGGATAGCCGGGATTCACAACAAAATGACAGTGCAATGATTTATGCCACTTACTCAGATAATGGTGGAGATACATATCAGATGAACAGAAAAATTTCAAATGAAAAAATGAAAATTAACTGCAGCTCATGTGGTGGTGGCGGAACTCCCCGATATCAAGGTGATTATAGCGGTATTGTGTCAAATTCAGATGTTTCAGTACCAACATGGAGTGATTTTAGATGGGGTAGTTTTGCAACTTTTACAGCATTTTTTCCTGATTTTGGTATGAGGGTATATCCAACAACAAAAACAATATCATATCGAGATACCATTTGGGCAGTTATACCCAGTGTGAAACTTTATACCAATGAGGCTATCTTTTCAGCTACCATCGAAAGTCCGACCTCTGGCACATTTACGATTGATTATCCCATAGGTAATTCTATTACCTCTTTCCCCGATTCATTACCTATAGTAATTACAGTAAATCAGGTTCCTGAAGGAGATTATACTATAAGTATTAAAGGAGAAGGACCTAACGGTACTCCGGTACACTTCCGTGATGCAACAATAAATGTAATTCCTTTGGGTCCCCCAACGGCAGACTTTTCTGCTATGGAACCATCTCCTTGCTTAAATTATGGTGTTGACTTTATTGACGAATCGATTGGTGCAACTGATTGGTTATGGACCTTTGAAGGAGGCGATCCTGCAACTTCTACTGAACAATTTCCAACAGGAATAGTTTATTCTTCTATTGGATCTTTTGATGTGAGTTTAGAAGTAACAAACCCATCAGGCTCTGATTTAATTACCAAACCCGATTACATTTCGGTTAGCCCTTTATCTGAATCTCCAACGGGCGAAAGCGTTGCGGTTTGTAAAAACAGTGATATTCCTCCGCTTATGGCCCAAGGTGAAAATATTCTATGGTATACCGATCCTGAGTTAACTGAATTGGTATATACAGGCAACTCGTTTCTAACTGGTGATACTGATCCGGGCGACTATCCCTATTATGCTACTCAAAATAGTAATGGTTGCGAAAGTGAAGCTACAACAATAACCCTCACAATATATGACACTCCTGCTGTAACATTTATGCCACTTGATACTGTTTGTTTAAGTGTAGAACCTTTTGAATTAGTAGCTGGAGAACCGTCAGGCGGATCATATTTTGGTGATGGAGTTATTGAAAATTTCTTTGATGCTTCATTAGCCGGTGTTGGAACTCATTCACTTGGATACATATATGCTGATGAAAATCTTTGTGCAGATACTGCATATCAAAATATTACGGTACTACAATTAGATGAAGTTTCACTAAGTGCGCTTTCATCAGTTTGCTTGGATGCTGAACCAACTACACTAACAGGTGGCATGCCCGAAGGAGGAACATATTCAGGTGATGGAGTGGTTGATAATATCTTCAACCCTGAAGTAGCAGGAGAAGGAGATCACCTGATAACTTATACTATTATAGGTGAGAATGGATGTCCAAGTCCTGCTTCTCAAAATATTACAGTATTTGAATTACCTTATGTAAACATTGGAAATGATACTACAATTTGTGGTAGCCAAACTATTACATTAAATGCTACTATCCCTAATGCTTCGGCATATATATGGGCTCCAGGTGGTCAAACTACATCGAGCATTACCGTTGATTCAATTGGTATTGGATATGGTTCGCAGGAATTTAGCGTTGTTGCTACCGATAACAATTCATGTTCAAATGATGACATTGTTACTGTAACATTTATTAACTGTACTGGTATTGAAGATATTGTTGGACTTGAGTCTGTTAGCTTATATCCAAATCCAAATGATGGTACTTTTAGTTTCAGGATTGAATCTCGTGGTGCGATTAATGTAGATGTTAAAGTTTTTGACGTTTTTGGAACAAAGCACTTTGAATTAAATAACGTTGAAATAGTTGGAGAATATATATCAAAGATTAGTTTAACAGATCCTAAACCGGGAGTATATTTTATTTCCATTGAAAATGAAGAAGGATCATTTATTAAAAAATTCTTAATCAAATAAGGAATTACTAATCTTCTTTAAATATAAGATTATGAAAAAACCTGAAATCTAGTTTCAGGTTTTTTCTTTTGTGTACTTTTGATATGTAAACATAAACGACTTATATTAAGTTAAGTGTCTTTTATTGAGTAGGCTGCTTCGTCATTCTTCCTCGCAGTGACGTCTTTTCGATGACGAAGTACAAGGATGAAGTAATCTCATACGCTAATCTATACTTAAATTAGCGTTTGTTAATAGTATAGGGATCAAGATTTGTTTAAATAATTTGACCAGTGAAAAATACAAAACCGTTTGTCATTCTGAACGCAGTGAAGCATGCCTGCCGGCTAGGCAGGAATCTAAAAAGACTCTCTTATAAATGCATAGGAAGCTTTTCACTGGTTTTTATAATTACAACGATCCATATCACACCTAGAATTTTTAGCGTTAATAAAAGCTTAAGGCTGATATCCATCATTTCACTTATTTTGTGCATATACTATCAAGAGCTAGAAGCACAAAACACGAACCTCACCGACACTACCATCTCCATTATTTCAGAAGATCCTTCAAGCATTATGATTGATGAGGTTGTAGTTACCGGTACCCGGGTCCCAAAACGAATAATTGATATTCCATATCCGGTAATAAGATTAGATTATGTTAGTTTTAAATATGATAGAAAAGTTGCTGTGGATGATGTATTGTCTTCTGTTCCCGGAATGTTTTTACAATCAAGATATGGAAACCACGATGTGCGAATTTCAATCAGAGGTTTTGGCAGTAAGTCGAATTCGGGAATAAGAGGAGTTCGTATTCTGTTGGACGATATACCCGAATCGGAACCCGATGGACAAACTCGTATCGAGGCCATCGATTTTAACTCAATAGGGAGTATTGAAATAGCCAAGGGTAATCTCTCATCCATGTATACAAATGCACCGGGAGGAGTTATAAACTTTATAAATGAAATAGATTTCAAAAGTTCGTTTGCTGTTCAATTTAACCAATTCGGATCATTTGGACTGCGCCGAAATGGAATTAAAGCAGGAATAAGAACTGAAAATTACGGATTGTTAACTACCTATAGTAATCACAACTACACAGGGTTTCGAGAGCATAACACCGAAAGTTGGAATATAATTAATACTGTTGTTGAAACCACTCACTCTCGAAATTCCACATTAAAAATACTCTTTTATTATGCTGATGGGATAATTAAACTCCCCGGATCGCTTACAAAAGAGGAATTTGATGCTGACCCATATCAAGCCGATCAACGAGCCATTGATAGAGATTTAAAACGTATTTCGACAAAAGGTCGTTTGGGAATTCGGTACAATACAAAGTTCGGAAAAAAGCTAAATAATGAGTTCGAATTAACTACATATGCAACGATTAAATACTTTGAACGAACATCCGGAGTATACCGAATAATAAATCGAAATGGGCTAGGTGTAAGAGCCAGATATATGAATACTTCAAAACTATTTGGGCGTATAAATGAATTCACCCTTGGCACCGATATATTATTTCAACCTGCCAGAACCGAATATTATGATAATATTGGAGGACAAAAAGGAGATCAAATATTACAGTTATTAAATGAGAAAATCTACAACAATGGATTTTATCTTTCCAATAATTTTGAGTTAATAAAGAACAAAATGTACTTGCTGTTAACCGGTAGATATGATCAAATAGTTTTCGATTTAAAGGAAGAAACTCTTCCATCAAGAAATGACAATAGAAATTTTAATGCCTTTGTGCCAAAGCTAGCATTGAATTACAAGCTTACACAATGGATTTCTCTATATTCATCATATGGTTACAGTTTCGACAGCCCTGCAAAAAATGAGCTTGAGAGTTTCGACCCTGCATTATTATATGACCCCGACCTCCTACCTCAAAAAACAAAAAGTTTTGAAATTGGAATTAAAGGATATGCGGTAAATTCAAACTCTCAGTTTTTCAATAGAGTGATGTTTGAAGCCACGTTTTTTAATCTTAATATTGACAATGAGGTAGTTCCATATGAGATTTATAATGAAGTTTATTATAGGAACGCTGCCAAAACAATTCGACGTGGAATCGAATTAGGATCGCGTGTTAATATTATTAAAGACCTTGATTTTACCTTTGCTTATACATTCTCTAACTTTACATACGGCTCATACTCTGCCCTTGCAATTGAAATTGATTCCACTGGTAGTATTAGTGAAAAAGAGGAAGACTACTCGGGCAACATAGTCCCAAGTGTGCCAAAGAACAACCTATTTATGGCAATGTCATATAATTATACATTTACCAGAAACATCAATGCTTTTGCGAAACTCAGCTATTCAGGAATTAGTGGCCTTTGGGTTAATGATGCCAATACTGACAAAACTAATAGTTACCAGTTATTAAACTCCGTACTTGGCGTTGATATTACATTTGGAAAACTGAACATCCTGTTTTCAGGTGGAATAAATAATATGCTTGATGAAGTTTATGTAGGATATACAAATACCAACTCTGCCGAGCAAAGATATTATGAAGCAGGTGAACCACTAAATTATTTTACTACCATTAATATAGGTTATCGATTCTAATATACAGTAACTCATAAGTTATGACCATGTTAAAAAAGAACACTATTAGTTTCTGTCATTTCGAGGGAAGCATTTTTTCTCTTAAAAAATGCGACGAGAAATCCCCTCAAAAAGGATTCCATAATTTGGGGATCTCTCCCTTTGGTACCAATGACAACTTATGCGAAAATCATCATCAGATTAACGGATTTAGCAGATTAGTTTTTCGCAGGGCGAAAAACGAAAATTCGTTTAATCCGTGTAATTCGATGATAAAAACAAAATTCATGATTTTTGACATTGGGGATTTTATGTCATCTCACTATGTACGCCCTTTTTCCAGGGGCGTTGGGTCTCGAGATGACAGAAAAGCAAGAAAAATGATCAATATATTAGTCATTATATTCACCCTGATTACATCTACCAATCTAATTGCTCAAATCGAATACAATAATCTTTCCCTAAGCGAAAACTACCGAATTCATCCCAGCGATGTTATCCAAACAGAAGTATTTATTACCATAAGTCCATACAATGAGGATATTCTTTTTTCATCATGTAATACATTAACGTTTATACCTTTTTTTGTAAGCGAAGGGATATTTATAACTGAAGATGGCGGTAATACCTGGCATGGGAACGACAAGTGTACAGGAGAACCAATGGACTTTCACGGAGGTGACCCGGGAATTGCAATTGATAAAGATGGGCGTTTCATATTAACACGATTAGGGCGTTTACCATTTGTTGGACTATACTCTCACTTTTCAACGGATAATGGTGCAACATGGTCGTTCCAAACTGCTATTTCAACTGATGATCTTGAACGTGCATCGGTTACTACAGATGCAGTAGTAGTTAGTCCCAATTATGGAAGAACTTATGCTACCTGGGTTAAGTTTTCCTCTCCTTTTCCAATGATGTTTTCATATGTTGATAGTGAAAACAATTTGTGGAGTGTACCTGTACAAATTAACTCGCCAACAAACAGAAGTGCCGGGGGTGACATTGCTGTTGGCCCTGGCGGCGAAATTTATTCATGTTGGGCAGGTGTTACCGAAACCTCTCCTTTTAAAGAAATTTATGTTGGTTTCGCTTCATCTATTGATGGAGGTATAAGTTGGGATGTAATTGAAAATGCATTTGATGTGAACGGGATAACCGGATTGCTTCCTGAAAAGGGAAACATAAGAGTAAATGGATTGCCCGGACTTGATGTTGACAAAACTGGAGGAGAAAGAAATGGTTGGATATATATTGTAACAGGGCAAAAAAATCATTCACCCGCAGGTAGTGACCCTGACATAATACTAAACCGATCATCAGATGGAGGAATAACATGGTCGTCAGGCATAAGAGTAAATCAGGATGCTATCAGCAATGGCAAAATTCAATATTTTCCAACAGTACACGTTGACAAGTTTGGGGCTGTTAATATTATTTTTTATGATGACAGAAATACAACCAGTGATTCAACCGGAGTATTTTTAGCCCGATCAACCGATGGTGGAGATACATGGAAGGAATACGAAATAAGTGATCATAATTATAAACCAACTCCAATAGGGGGTCTCGGACAGGGGTATCAAGGAGACAACATTGATATAACATCTACATCCACAAAACTTTGGCCTGTATGGATGGATAATTCAACCGGAACATATCAGATATGGACATCTCCAATTGATTTTACTTCATTGGCAATTATCGATCAGGAAGAAGAGCCATCCATAATATTAAAACAAAATTTCCCTAACCCGTTTAATAACAACACTACAATAGGATATACTGTTCATGAACAGGGCTATGTGTCAATTTCAATTATTGATTTATTTGGAAACGCTTTAGTATCTCTTGTTAATGAAAATAAACTGCCGGGGTATTATGAAGTTTCATTTTCTACCAATGAACTGGGATTAAATTCTGGCACATATTTCTACCAGCTTAAATCTGACAAACAGAAAGAATCCAAAATAATGATACTATCTAATTAAGGTCATTCGTTGAGCTTTTGTCGAAAATACTCCATCAATTAATCGATAATAATATATCCCCACCGGATTACCATCTCCATAAAAAACAACCTCATAATTACGTTCAGATAAATTAGTAGGAATAATAGATTGTAATTTTTTACCCGTTATATCCGTAATGTTTAGTCGAGCTTTTGAAGATAACTTTTGGCCCAACGGAACTTGAATTTTTATTGTTGTCACAGATGAAAATGGATTGGGATAGTTTTGCCCCATGTTTATGCCTGTTTCGTAAAACTCGAATTCTTCAATATCAACCTGAGTTGAAGGAGTAAATTTTAAAAAGGCTCCATCATAACCAACTGCATAACCATGAAGAGAATCAGGAAACATAACATCAAATATTGCCAAAGAATCCGGAGTTGAGATTTCAACCCATTTCACCCCAGCATCAAGACTATAAATAAATTTCCTCCTGGGTCCCAGAGGTGACCAGCCCTCCAAATCATTAACAAAATCCACATCATAGGCTATTCCCTGGATACCTAACTCATCATAATCCCAATTTATTCCTCCGTTTAATGTATGCATCATACCAACACCATAGCCAAAATCGGGATCACCACCCGACCCCAATACATTCAACGAATCAAAAATGTGCAACCCATGAACCTCATCAGCCGGAGCATCATCAGTACTGATGGCATACCAGTTTTCACCACCATTGTTTGTTCGCCATATAACGCCAGCAATATCAAAAATTCCTCCCGATGCATACCCATATTGCTCATTGTAAAACTTAATATTTAGCACAGGAAAAAATGCTAGAGTGCTTGTGTCAATATTAGCCTGTTGCCATGTATTTCCGCCATTTTCAGTATGAATTAATGTATGTGGAGTTCCACCCATCCATCCTGTTAACGAATCGAAATAAACAATAGTTGTTATAAATATATTGTCTTCCGGATAGTTGGTAGTTATCCAATCTTCACCTCCATTAGTTGTTTTAAGGAGCAAAGTGCCATATGGAGGTGACGAATAGTTAAAGGCTGAAGCCCATCCTAATTTATTGTTTAGAAAAAAAAGGCTAACAATACCATAATCCGTATTGCTTTCCTGTAACTCCCAACTAACTCCACCATCCGAAGTATGTATTATTACTCCCGAATCTCCAACTGCCCAACCCGTTATGCTATCAGTGAAGTAAACTGAATTAAGATTACTTTGCGTTGGTATTACAACGGATTCCCAGGTACCTTGAGCAAAACAAACTATTTGAATTTGAGCTAAAAAAAATAGCATTAATATTTTAAAACAATTTTTAGTCAAAGCAAATGTATATTACGAATGGATAATAATTGATAATGGTACAAAGTTAATAAAGCTGTAATACTTACTGCAATTATATTGAGGCTCAATAATACACTTAAGTGGCATTACCTAAAGTAAACTCCTTGTTATAATCGCTTTATCAAATTCAAATATAGCCTGTTATACTGATTAACAGACTCAAATATACCTTCGTAAGCCATTGACAGTGATAGCTTTTTGATTATTCTCCAGGTTAGGTTTACATCACCTACATGCTGTATTAAGGTAGATTCATAATTAATAAACTTATAATCAACATATC
>CALDOI010000047.1 GCA_937912115.1 uncultured Bacteroidota bacterium
TGATCCTAAGTAAAGTTGACTTACCCGAGCCATTTAATCCAATAATGCCAATTTTGGCACCATAAAAAAATGAGAGGTATATATCTTTTAGAATATGTTTGTTTGGGGGAATAATCTTACCCACTCCCACCATGGAAAATATGATTTTTTTATCGTCTGACATGTTGTATCTTTTGAATGCAAAGATAGTGTTTTTCAGTTGACCGATGCTATGGTACTAATTAGCGTGTCGATTGTTATACCTGATGATCAGAGCTTCAAGATACCTTGATTTGACCTGCTGGTTGGCTAATAATTTTTTAACTGGCGACATTCTTAAGATCGCTCCCAGTACTGCAGCCATTGCACGATGACTATACAACACATGATTATCAAAAATTAAATTTTGTAGCTTCCCTCGTTCAATTGCCATCAAAACAACCCGATGTGTTCCATCCAAAGGGGTTATAACACGTTTGGTACGAGACTCCAGTTTAATAGCTTCTTTTGCACAAGTACGAACACAAACTCCACAGCCAAGGCATAGGACCTCATTCAAATCTGCTTTTTTTTGCTTAGGCTTAACTTGGTTATTGGAAGAAATCAGAGTAATGGCTTCAACAGGACATGCATCAACACATTTTCCACATCCATTACATAAGTCACCATCTATTTTAGGAATAAAATTGGTTGTATGAACAGGAACTAGAACAGCAAACTTACGGGCTGCAATCATGGCCTCACAACAGCAGCCACAACAATTACAAATAAAATTTACGCTATTTCTTACATTTTCACCAAACTGAACCAGCTTATGATCCCAGGCTTGTTGTAATAGATCAATGCATTCTTTTTCGTCAACTTTACGTGCATGACCATGCCTTATTAATGATGCAGCTGAGTTATTGAAAGTCATGCAAATATCCATCGGTGCATTACAGGCACGTCCAACGTGTTTCATTTTATGACGGCAATAGCATAATCCAACTCCCCTGTGAGTTGCTGTTTTTATAACTTCGGTAGCTCTTTCATAATCCAGTACATGTATAGCATTTTGTTCGGATAATGCCGATTCATTTACAAAAGTCCTCCCAAGCTGTGTATCTCCAACAGTAAATAATTCTCTGATAAAATCTTCTTCAACATTTAAATACTCATAGTACAGCTCTCCCAATACAGTTTGATTAACATCGCCACGCACTCGCATCATCGAAAACTCAAAAAACCCTGCCATTGGTGGTGGTAATACATAATAGGATTCTCCATTTTTGTCAATGTCAACTAGTATAGCACGTCCTGCCAAGCTATCGAGAGTCAGTTTAGTTTCTGTTAGATCCTTTTTCCAAATACGGCTAATCTGTATGGCAGTTGCTGGCTTTATTGGCAACTTGGAAACCAGTATAGCTTCCTTTTCAGAAAAAAGAATTTTGAGTATTGAATAGAGTAACTTAGAAGGCGGAGCACCTTGCGGGAAACGATTTATTCGTTCTGTTAAACTCGAATAACCAGATTTAACTGTTCGATGAGCCATAACTTTCCTTTCATTATAAAAACATCGATCAAGTGTTGATCGTATTTGATACTGATTTCAAAACAAATATAAACAAAGAAAATGATTCCTTCAGATTCCTAACATGTTTATAAATAAAAACTTCTGCCTATGAAATACCATAAGCATGGGCAATTTGTATGACAGAAAAGCCGATTAAGTAGTTTAATGCTCTGTTTCAATACCAATTGAAAGTTCTATCTGGAAATTACTAGTTTACCTTTATATTCCTGATTTTGACTAACAACACGATATAAATATATGCCGACAGGAATGGATTTAATATCTAGTTTACTTTCTGCACCTCTAACGGATAATATTACTTTCCCGGATATATCAATTAATTCAAAATCACATGAGTTGTTTCCATTATCAATTATTACATAATCGGATGCAGGGTTAGGATATATTTTTAACTCTGTTGTATAATCATTATTAGGAGTACCCGTAATATGATCGGAATAATAATATTCTTTTACTTCCCGGGTTTCCCAGATACTATTATCTTCATCCCACCTTTGATACTCCCTGGTGAGCAACATGCTGGTGTATTGTGGGGTTATCATATCAAAATTATAATATGGTTCAGGAACTATCGGGTTGCTCCAAAGAAAAGTAAAAAGAAAACAATTCCATGGGATTACTAAATCGACGAAAGGATAATTTGAATTATACGATCTTAATGATCGGGAATCTGGCTTCCATTCCAACGATGTTGAATTCCATTGTGAGCCCAATGATTCAATCATGTTGTCAAAACTATCATAAGATAATTCTGTTTGTGATGAAATACTCCAACTGTTTGATGAAGAATTCCATGTGTAACGTAATTCCTTATCAAACTGTTGTTGCGAATTATGTGTGTATTCAATTTTATATGATTGGATCCAGGAAGTTGCCACAAAGTTATACTCCATATATTCTGTTTTCAACCCAAGAGTGTTGTATGTGCTGACACAATTAAAATCATTTACCCAGCTACCGGTAAAATCATCATATTCCTGATTAATGTATTCAATAAGATGTTGATTTGCATCATATCCATAAACTAAAAACACCTCATTGTTCCAGGTAGCACTACTTGTATCATAGGATAAAATAACAATGTCATTGTAGTTGCCAAAGCTATTATATGTATATTTAAATTGTTCTAAAGGAATTAATATAGTTAATGAATCATCC
>CALDOI010000048.1 GCA_937912115.1 uncultured Bacteroidota bacterium
TACCTATAATTGATCCTGACTTAAAAATTGTAATTGACTACATGGTAGCTCATAAAGATGAACAACTTGAACTAGCAATGGGAACAAATAATAATGTTCTTGGAATATTTCCTGCTGCTGGCGAGCAATGGGCACCGGGACTAATGACTAACAAATCTTATACAGATAAATTTGTGCAGATGATTATTAGTTCATTCGGATCAAAGGAGAATGTAATTAACTTTGTAAAAACAATTATGCTTGGAAATGAAATAGATGGCAATAAACCACCTCCAACTGATCCTCATTATCATGATTTCTACGCCAATTGGGTTCCTCAATCCTTTGAAAACTTAAAAGAATCGATGCATGAGGCAGGTTTAGGTAACATCCCAATTACAACAATAATTGCAAATTATCCACAGGGAAAACCTGTTTTAAATGATTCTGTGCAAACATCGGTTACAAGATATATTACCAATAACTGGAGTAGTACCTGGAACTCAGGAAATCCTTTTCTTATGTTTAATATGTACACCGAAGGAAAAAGTACTGATTTTGGTTTTGTAATTAATTATTTCACAGCTCTTGATAATATTTTTAATGATTCTCCAGGGGTTTATGTTGGTGAAACAGGATATACCGCAGAGTATGGTGTCGAAAATCAAGTTAAGGTTGTTAATCAAATTTTTAGCTGGTTAGAAGGTCAGTATCAGCATAATAAAATAACTATTCCACTATTTGTATTTATGGCTTTCGACAGACCCGATAAAGCTAAGTATCAAAAAAAGATGGGTATATTTAGTGATGATAGCAATAACAAGCCAATTGGATTAAAAACTAATATTGAAGTGCCTACTTGGGTTGGAGAAAAGAAAAAGTAACTAATTCAATAATAGGTTAAACTTGATAATAGCAAACAGTGATATTGCATTTATACGCATCGATATAAACTCATTTTTGCTTTGGCAAACTAATTCCCAACCAAATCATTCCAACAACAGCCGACAGAAAAGAGGCCGCCATAATTCCTACTTTGGCAATTTGTTTATATTCAGCTGTAGCAAAAGCAAGGTCGGAGATAAACATCGACATGGTAAAACCAATTCCTGCAAGAAATGCAACTCCATAAATATGGTTCCACTTAACACCTTCTGGGAGTGTAGCAAATTTGAACTTAACAATTAAGTGTGAAAAAACAGAAATCCCAACAAACTTACCAACTAAAAGACCAACGATTATTCCTATGGATATGGGATGAAGTAACATATTAATAATACTACCTTCGATATGAACACCAGCATTACTCAGTGCAAAAACCGGCAGTATGAAAAATGTTATTATTGGATGCAAAGCATGCTCAAGTTTCTGGAGGGGTGTGTGCGCTAGATCATTTAGTTTCTCAATATCTGAAAGAATATGGACTTGTTTTTGTGAAAGAAGGTTATGCTCAGTGGCTGGTTCTTTTTTAAATGCAGATGTTAACTTACATAGCTTGATCATAAAGCTATCTTCATCAATTTTCGCACGTGCCGGAATTGTTAAGGCTATCAGCACTCCCGCTATTGTGGCATGAACTCCTGATAACATAAACGCAACCCATACACCAACAAAACCCACCATAGCATAAAATAATGTGCGTCGAACACCAGCAAGGTTAGCAATTATTAATACGCCAAGAAAAAATGTAGCGGTAATTATTTCAGTATATACAATTGTATCAGTATAGAAGAAAGCAATAACAAGCACAGCACCAAGATCATCCGCAATAGCCAGAGCTGTTAAAAATATTTTAAGATTAATATTAACTCTTTTTCCGAACATAGCCATAAGCCCAAGGGCAAAAGCAATATCAGTTGCCATTGGGATTCCCCAGCCATCAATAATTTCTGGATTATTTATGGCAACAATGCTATATAATATTGCCGGAATTACCATTCCCCCAATTGCTGCAAATATTGGAAGTGAAGCTTTCTTAACCGAATTAAGCTCTCCTCCCATTATTTCACGCTTAATTTCCAAGCCAACGGTAAAAAAGAATATTGCCATTAATCCATCATTAATCCAATGATGCAGCGAACTAACCATATTAATATCACCCCAAACAAAACCAACCTTATAATTATGCCACAAATTATGATAACTATCATGAAATGCTGAATTGGACCAATAAAGAGCAATTATAGTTGTGATAATTAGTATTACACCTCCTATGGTTTGCTCATTAATAAAACGAGTAATTGCAAAATGGGGTATGGGTTTATTCTTCATGAAATAAGTTTTTTGAGGTCAAATGTAACTAATCAAAATAATATCGGGGCAAATTGGTTTTATTATCAACCCAAATAATGATATTTAGAATTTAATTAGTGGAACTAGTAATTTGCTTTTTCAATTGAAAATATGTAATAGAGAACCGTCATACATGGCACTATATTCAATCAGCGGATAAACACCTTCTCCTGAAAATAATGACCCATCAAACATTTGATACAAATTTCCATTACAAGTATCTTTTATAAATGGATAATTCCCTCCAACAATAAGTTTTGTGCAGTCTTTCATGTATTCAATACAACATTCATATGGATTATCAGGAGGTTGGCGCTCATAGGCCTTAAACTCATTCATGCTCAACCTATAAACAATTACTCCTCTACTATCGTAGGGTATATAAATTCCAGGTTGTTCCTCTAGATATAACCATCCCCCGGGTGTATTTAATTCTTGAAATATCGTAGTATTCGGATCTATAGTAACATTAATTATTGCTCTTGGAATATTTGGATTTATTGATCCTTTATTACATGCTGGGGCACATAACAAAAGTAATGTCGCAATTATGATAGGTGAAATTTTAGTAATCATTTCTAGCTTAGTGTAATTTTAGTACATAAAGGAAAGACCTATATTAAAGTCGAACCATGAAAAATTTGTTGTACCAGCTGTTTTTAGAACAAAATTATAACGAGAACTAATATTTAATCCAAAGTTGCTAATAATAAAGGGTATTGTTATACCAACTTCTGGAGAAACGCCAAAATGAAACGAATTAGTATGTTGTGTTCCTATTATTCTAGATGATACCGATGAATTAATAAAGTATCCACCTATCCCAACACCAATATAGGGAATAAATTTATCGCTGGGAATCATATAGTCAACAATAAATAGTATTGGAGCAGCATTTATTTTGTTCTCTAACCGAGTATATGTTGTGGTACTGCCATCTTCAAGATCGGATATCCCTTTATTTTCGTAGAAACCATTCCAACCAGTTCTTCCTCCAATAATAAAACTATTTCGGTAACAGTGTCGATAGTCAATGCTTATTCCAGAAAAAGAAGTATTTTTTATAAAATCTTTTGTTTGGCCTATTGGCTTTGCTATATCCCACTGTACCATAATTATTCCACCACTATTAAAGTTTAGCAGGTCTGCAAACTGACCAAATACTGTTGTACTCGAAATTATAACCAAGGTAATAATGAATAATCTTTTCATTTCTAATCTTTTATAAAACAGGAAGAGTTATTGGTAATTGCTGAATGCATATGGCCTGTTTTAACCATTGCCGAATTTTTATAACAACTATTATTAAAAAGCTGATCGTACCATTGCCGGTTTTGTCCTGCATTTTTTTTGATTTTGATTTTGTCAGATTTTATCATCATCCTCTTGGTTCTATCGCTTTGCATTTCAAAATGACGCTTCACCGCTTCATCATAATCCACAGCTTTACCCTGTTGATTTGCAGTATTCACCTTGGAGGGTTCGGGTTTTGTAATTATCTTTTTCGATTTACATCCAGCAATTACGATCAAAAATAAAAAAGCCGACGCTATGATTATATATGTAAAATATTTTAAAAAATGCATTTATATAGTTGTTCCTGCAAATTAATAACTTATTAATTAAAATAAACGTTTTTTACATGAGTTTTATTTTTGTAAATTTGATGCAATCTTAAAATAAATAAAATGAATATAGAAGCATTTTTTAAAATAACATACGGATTATATATAGTAAGTTCTGGAAACAAAGATAATAAAAGCGGGTATATTGCTAATACTGCGTTCCAGGTAACAGCCGAACCTCCACAGGTTGCAATAGCATGTAACAAGGATAACTACACAGCTAAACTTATTACTGAAAACAAAGCATTTTCCATCTCGATACTTAAGCAGGAAGCATCCCCTGAGATTATTGGAAAATTTGGATACAAAAGCGGGAATACCATGGATAAGTTTGTTGATACAAATTTTGTTGTTGGCAGTACAGGCATCCCGATTGTAACCGACGAATCAATTGCATGGTTTGAGTGTAAGCTTGTAAATCAGTTCGATGTAGGCACACATATTATTTATATTGGTGAAATTATCTACAACGAACTATTGGTTGCTGATGGCAATCCGCTCACATACGATTATTACAGGAATGTTAAAAAAGGTAAGGCTCCTAAAAATGCACCTACATATATTAAACCTGTTGCTGAAACAAAACCAGAGAAAATTTCGGATTTAGGCCCAAAATACCAATGCATGGTTTGTGATCACATTTACGATCCTACTTTAGGTGACCCAGATGGAGGAATAGCTCCCGGTACACCATTCGAAGATATTCCGGATGACTGGATTTGTCCGGTTTGCGGTGCAGAAAAAGCGGATTTTGAAGTTATTGAGTAGTTAGTAATTGCTTGCCTGCAAAGGCAGGAATAATTGGTCATTAGATAATAGGGAGCTTGTGGCTATTTGGTATTACTATTCAAAAACTCATAAAATCCTTCGCTGGCATCTTCAAGTAGATCAAGCACAAGTTCAAATCCATGATTACCTCCATAATATGGGTCGGGCACTTCAGTATGATTATAATTGTTGGAGAAATCTGTCATTTTATACAGTTTTTTAAGGTCTTCCTTATTACGAGCCATATCCGCCAAATTTTTCATGTTTGAATCATCCATGCCTATTATGAAATCAAATTTATCCCAATCTTTTTCCGGTTTAAACGGACGAGATATTGATGTAAGGTTGTAACCACGACGTACTGCATGACTTTGCATTCTTTGATCAGCCGGTTCACCTTCATGATACCCATATGTTCCTGCTGAGTCGATGTCGAATTGATGACTTAGTCTTTTTTTCTTAACCAGCCCTTTAAATACAGCCTCAGCACTGGGTGAACGGCAAATATTTCCAAGGCATACAAATAATATACGTGTTTTCATAGGTGTTTTTTTATACAAAAAGCCAAATCTTTCATTGATTAACAAAGATGGTAATTCCTTTACTATTAAGCTTAAATTAATCACATAATTATTTTGTTAATTATTTAACAGATAAACAACATTGGTTACATTTGCACTCACAAAATTAATTCACTATTAGTGTTTTGAAGCATATATTTGCTGTTATATTAACAAGCTTTGTCCTGCTAACCTATATTGTTGGGCTGTCTAATTATGTAGTAACAAACCTATTGCATTTTATTCACCACAGCCTGTCACATACACTTTATCAGCATAACCATCATTCCCAAAATGAATATGGGAGTCACGGCCATTCACATAATAGTTTTGTCGATTATTCCCTTTTTGTAGAAGACAATAAGAAAGGTATTGAATCAAACAATGAAGCATTACCAAATAATACGAAAGTAGAATTTTTTAGTCATGTTTTTAGTGGTGAATGTTCCATTTTAATTGATTTTCATTTATTGAAGATAAATCATTCAATGAGCCAAAACTTTCTCATATCACAAGCCCAAAAACCCCCATATCCTCCTCCTCGCTTTTTAGCTTCTTAAAACTTATTTTATTGAATAGCAGCTCCAAACAGTTGCTGCTATTTGTGTTTAATGATACATTTTACATGTGTCAAATGTTACTATATTACACTATTTGATTCTAATACGTGGTTATTTTTATTAGTGTTCATTTGCCTTAATATTAACCTCAATACTGCCAAAAAACAGTAATTAGTTATTTTTTTCAGCCGGTATATTGTTCTGAGTTTATTTACTCAGTCTAGAAGGTACGGCTTCACAATTAATAGATAAATAAATGATATTTAAAATAAATAGAAATACGATATTTAGTTTCCCGATACTATTATTAATACTGGCTCTTCATATTAATGTAAGTGGACAAAAAGCAGGTTCCATCGAAGGAATTGTAATGAATGCTGATGATGGACTTGGGATTCCATCAGTTAATGTAGTTGTTAAAAATACCATGCTTGGCTCATCAACCGGAATGCATGGTGGATATTCAATATCAAATATTCCAGTGGGGGAATATGAAATTATATTTTCATTTCTTGGATTTGAAACCATTGAACAATCAATCGTTATTGAAACAGATAAAATGATAAAAATAGATGTTGCAATGAACCCCGCAGCTTTTAGTTTATCGTCAGTACAAATTCAGGCCCATCGTTCATTTTCAGCTGCTTCTTCAAGGTCAATAAGGCAATTTGACATGAAAACACGACCTGCTCCATCCTCTCAGGATTTGTTGATGCTTGCGCCGGGATTAATTATTGCTCAACATGCAGGAGGTGGAAAAGCTGAACAGATATTTATGCGAGGCTTTGATGCCGATCACGGTACTGATGTTGCAATTTCTGTGGATGGCTTACCTGTGAATATGGTAACGCATGGCCATGGACAGGGATATGCCGATCTGCATTTTTTAATTCCGGAAGTAGTTGAATCAATTGATGTTTATAAGGGTCCATATTTTTCTCAATTTGGTGATTTTGCTACAGCAGGAGCTGTACAACTGGGGACAGTTGATCATCCTGAAAATAACATTGTGAAAATTGAAGGTGGTATGTATAATACTGGAGAACTTACAACCGTGCTAAAAATACCAACTTCCGGTGTTCATCAAAGCGCGTACTTTGCAGGTCAATTTTATTCCACTGATGGCC
This sequence comes from uncultured Bacteroidota bacterium, assembly GCA_937912115.1. Classification (GTDB taxonomy): domain Bacteria; phylum Bacteroidota; class Bacteroidia; order Bacteroidales; family F082. The sequence goes on from CALDOI010000048.1 coordinate 6,912, forward strand.
CTTTCGAAAGTCCTCAAAATTTTAACCGGTTTAATGTTTTTGGCAAATTCCATACTCATTTCTCTGGCAAAAGTGAGTTGGCGGTTACTATGGGTGCGTTTAGTTCTGCATGGGATGCATCCGGGCAAATCCCAACACGGGCAGTTAATGAAGGGGTAATTTCTCGCTTTGGAGCAATCGATGATATGGAGGGCGGTGTAACAAGCCGAACTAATTATTCAGTACTTTATGAATACGGAAAAGGCACTAATAATGAATTTACAATTCAGGGTTACTCAAGTTGGTATGATTTTAAACTGTTTTCAAATTTCACATACTTTTTGTTAGATAGTGTTAACGGAGATATGATCGAGCAGACTGATAGCCGCTCAATATCAGGTATTAATAGTAAATATATCGTGAGATCAGCAATTGGCAATATTATAACGAAAACTTCTGTTGGAGGAGGGCTTCGTGCCGATAATATTAATGTCGGCCTGTGGAAAAGTCCTGATAGGATTCGTGACATTCAGTATCGTGATGATTTTGTTTCCCAAAGAAATCTCTTTTTGTGGGCAGAAGAAGTTTTTTATTTCAATACAAAATGGAGATTACAAGTAGGTATCAGGGGTGATTATTTTACATTTGATATGAATGATAAACTTGATGGTAAGGCCGATACAATAACTTCACTGCCACATGCTTCCTCTTATGCTCAAAAATTAATTGTAAATCCAAAATTAAACATAGTATTTAGTCCCACTGGTTCAACGGAATTCTTCGTTAATGTTGGGTCTGGATTTCATTCAAATGATGCCCGAGATGTAATTATCTCGCAACGAGTCAGTGAAATTGAACATGATCTCGAAAGAAAAGGATACTCGAAGTTTGAAATTGATTCCACACTAATATCTAGAAATTTTAATCCTGCAGCGGCTAATGTTAAAACTCTTCCCAGAGCTATTGGGGCTGAAATAGGCACAAAACTAAATTTTGGATCAAACATAATACTTGGCCTTTCTTTATGGCAACTATACATGGAAGAAGAGCTAGTATTTGTAGGCGATGTTGGAAACACTGAAGTATCAGGAAGTACCCAGAGATTAGGCATCGATCTTGAGGCAAGAATTCAACTTACTAAGTGGTTATGGGCTGATTTCGACCTTAATTTGGCAAAGGGAGTTTACATTGATGAACCAGTAGGTAATAACTTCATCCCGTTAGCACCAAATATTACTTCCACAGGAGGGTTAACGGTAATTCATCCCATGGGTTTTGAAGGTTCGCTACGATACAGATATATAGGTTCAAGGCCTGCAAACGAAAATAATTCAGTAGTGGCACTTGGATACACATTAATAAATGCCAGATTAGGCTATAAATTTAAACATGTAACATTATTTGGAAATATAGAGAACCTAGCTAATGCTGAGTGGAATGAGGCCCAATTTGATACTGAATCAAAACTAAAATTCGATACCGAATCGGTATCGGAAATAAACTTCACTCCAGGTAACCCATTTAACGTCAAATTAGGGCTAATTGTGCGCTTTTAATTGTAGTTTTGCAAAAAATTTGAGGCTGTCTGAAAAACATAAAATATTACATGGTTTTTTTAGATGGTCTCATTATTTAATAACCATAAAACAGAAGATTAAATAATGATAAAAAATCTTTCAACCATTGTTGAGCTTGCAAAAAACAAGCGTAAAAGAAAAATTGTTGTAGCAGCCGCAGGCGATCAACATGTATTAGAGGCAATTTCAAATGCCACCAAAGAAGGAATAATTGAACCAATACTTGTTGGTGAAGAATCTGAAATTCGTAGAATAGCGACAGAAATAGGTTTCGATATTAAAAACATTGAAGTAATCGATATTGAAGATGCCTATGATGCATCTTTGGAGGCTACAAAAATAATCGGAGAGGGTAGAGCCGACATCCTAATGAAAGGACTTGTAAGCTCCGGACAATTGTTAAAAGCTGTACTTAATAAAGATTTTGGTTTACGTACCGGATCATTATTAAGCCATGTTGCAATATTCGAAACACCATATTACCATAAATTATTAGGAGTTACCGATGCTGCAATGAATGTTGAACCTAGTCTGGAAGATAAAATAGATATCATCAAAAATGCCGTGAATGTTTTTCATGGACTTGGTATTATGAATCCAAAAGTGGCTATAATTGGGTCGGTTGAAACAATTAATCCAAAGATGGAAGCAACAATGCATGCAGCTACCATTTCAATGATGAATTACCGTAAGCAAATCAAAGGGTGCATAATTGATGGCCCACTTGCACTTGACGGAGCAATATCAAAAGATGCTGCTAAACTTAAAAATATTACAAGTGATGTAGCCGGTGATGCCGATTTAATATTAGCCCCGGATATTAACGGAGCAAATATTCTATACAAAGCTTTGAATTTTCTTGGAGGAGCAACAGCTGCAGCTGTTATTATGGGAGCAACTGTTCCAATTGTGCTAACCTCAAGGGGCGATTCAGAAAAGAGTAAATTTTTGTCAATTGCACTTGCAGCAGCAATTACTTAAACTATAATTAGGTTACTAAATTACCAGTAGTTTCAACAAATGGAAACCGTATACATACTTGCGATAAATCCAGGCTCAACATCCACTAAAATTGCGGTGTATGCTGATACAACCCCTATTTTTATCCAAACACTACGACATTCTTCTGAAGAATTAGCTCCCTATGAACTTGTTACCGATCAGTTTAACTTTCGTAAGGAACTAATTCTAAAGGAGCTTGAAGGTGCCGAAATTCCCCTCAACCAAATTAAAGTTGTGATGGGGCGTGGCGGTTTACTGAAGCCTGTTGAATCTGGTATTATTGCTGTTGATGAAAAAATGGTGCATGACCTTGAAAGTTGTGCATATGGTGAACATGCCAGTAATTTAGGTGGACTAATTTCTTACGATCTGGCCAACTCACTACCAAATGCGAAAGCATATATTAGCAATCCTGTAGTTGTTGATGAATTGGATGATCTAGCTCGACTGTCCGGACACCCGTTACTGCCAAGGAGATCGATCTTTCATGCGTTGAACCAAAAAGCTGTTGCACATGAACATGCAAAATCAATAATGAGGAAGTATGAAGATCTAAATCTAATTGTTGTCCATCTTGGTGGTGGAATTACTGTTGGTGCTCATAAGAAAGGGCGCGTTGTAGATGTTAATCAGGGTTTAGATGGCGATGGTCCATTTTCTCCAGAACGAACAGGGACATTACCTGTGGGTGATTTGGTAAAACTTTGCTTTAGTGGTAATTACACCCAAAAGGAAATCATGAAAATGATTAAAGGAGAGGGGGGGCTGGTTGCATACTTAGGAACTAATAGTGCCTATGATGTTGAACAGCGCATTATTGCAGGTGACAAAGAAGCCAAATATATATACGATGGAATGGCTTATCAAATAGCCAAAGAGGTGGGTGGTATGGTAGCTGTATTGCATTCGGATGTGGATGGAATATTAATTACCGGAGGAATTGCCCACGACAAATATTTTGTAAATCAAATAATATCATATGTTCACCGCATGGCTCCGGTTCATGTTTATCCTGGTGAAGATGAGATGAGAGCCTTAGCAATGAATGGACTTAGGTTAATCCTTGGGGAGGTAGAAGCCAGAGCTTACTAATTAAGTTTTTATTACTTTTGCAATTGTAATATGATAAATATCAGGTTGTCACATGACAACTTAACATTGGTATTCCCTGTCATAGCTTACATCTAACTAACACTTATAAATACGATGCGAAATTTTTTATTTTTATCATTAGCCTTTATCTTAATGATTACTGCTTTTAACTGGGCAATAAGTGATTCATCTGATACAGAGCGAGAAAGAAGAGCTAAAGTAAATACCCGAGTTGACAATAATGGATACTGGAAACAGTTGGCCAAAGAAGGTCTTGCTGTTCTTAATCCAGTTGTTGAAGTACCAGAAGCCATATATAAAGGTAGTAAAATTAATTCAAGAATGGTTCGATTTGAAAACTCACCCGATGTTCCGGTTTCAACTAATTCAACTCAAAGTGAGAATTCTGTTATTGTTGATCCTAACAATAATATGACTGCATTAAATTCAAATAATTCGGGAGGACCTGGAGGAACTCCCATATATGGCGCCAACGACTTGTATACTTTTGATGGTGGAGAAACCTTTATTGGTGAAAATTCGGGTGCAGGTGGAAACAATAGTGGCGACCCAGCCGCATGTATTGGAACTGATGGCAGATGGTATGTTGGCTATATTAAAAATAGTGGACAGGGTGTTGCTCATTCTGATGATCAAGGTCAGTCGTGGACTCATGTTCAGGTAGCTCCAAATCCTGGTTCATTGGCAGATAAAAATCATATGTGGCTCGATCGCAAATCAGGAAGCCCTTATGAAAATAATCTTTACAATGCATGGACTGATTTTGGTGGATCTTCTGACAATGAAATTGTACTAAAATATTCAGCCGATAATGGAGAAACATGGTCAGCCAAAAAAACTATTAGTACTGCTGTTAATGCCGGAAGTCATAATCAGGGAGTGAATGTACAAAGCGGTCCCAATGGCGAAGTATATGCTGTTTGGGCAATTTATGATGGATGGCCACAAGACGAGAAAGCTTTGGGTTTTTCAAAATCATTGGATGGCGGCGAAACATGGTCTCCAGCAGTTAGGATTATTGGAAATATAAGGGGAGTTAGAAACTCTGGCGTTCCTCAAAATATGCGAGTAGCTACTTTCCCTGTAATGGCTGTTGACACTAGAGATGGTCCAAATGGAGGTAACCTTTATGTTGTTTGGACGAATATTGGTGTTCCGGGTGTAAATACCGGAAACGATCGTGATGTATATATGATAATGTCATCTGATGAAGGTGAAACATGGTCGGATCCTATTCGGGTAAACCAGGATCCAATCGATCAGGGTAAAGCACATTATATGCCTTGGATTACTTGCGATCCATCAAATGGTATTTTGAGTGTTGTATTTTACGACAATAGAAACACTAATGCAAATCAGGCTGAAGCATGGGTAGCAACTTCAAATACCGGTGGAACAACTTGGGAAGATTTCCAAGTAAGTGATGTAAGTTTTACTCCTTCTCCAATTCCAGGATTAGCAAGTGGATATATGGGCGATTATCTTGGTATTACTGCACTTAACGGATATGTGTATCCCACATGGACTGATAATAGAACAGGTAATGCTATGACATATGTGTCAGTTTTTGAAACTATAGATATTATTGCTCCAACCTCATTAATTGCTGAAACCGATCAGGAAACGGGTGAATGCATACTCGATTGGAATTTTACAGGAACTACAGGATTCGATTTTTTCAACATCTATCGTGACGATGTATTACTTTCTACCACTACTGAATTAACATATACTGATCAGTTAACTGATTATGGTTATTATACTTATGAAGTTACTGCAATATATGGAGGTAGCAATGAATCAACCGGAACAACCGACGAAACTCAATATGGAAGTTCATCCATTGAAGTTATGCCTGAAGCATATACTGCCATAGTTTATCCCGATGAAATTGAAATACAGATGATGAAGATTAAGAATAATGGTGTACTTGATCTTGAATTTTCATTATCTCCTTTCTTTAAAAATCCAAATCAACATAATTATGCTATTGCCAAAGGTGGTGGAGATGAGTATATTCATGAAGTTACCGTTGGGAACTTAACCAATACCTCAGCTAGTGATAATTATTCTAATTTTTCAGGCATGTACGTAAGCATGATTGCTTCACAGAGTTATCCAATTGAAGTTAGAAGCAAGAATCCTTACAAAGGTGACCAATGTAAAGTTTGGATTGATTGGGATCAGAATGGCGTGTTTGATGAAAAAGCGATTGAGCTAAATGATAATGATGAATTTGGAGTTTTCAGGGGGATAATAAATGTACAAAAAGGAGTTAAACAGGGTGTTACAGGAATGAGAATACGTTTAGCAGGATCGGAAACTCTTAACGCATATGATGAAACTGAATATGGTGAAGTTGAAGATTATTCTGTAGCAATTGCAAGCTGGCTTTCGTTGGATCCTGATAATGGATCGATTGCTCCAGGCGACTCACTGTTGGTTACTGTTACATTTGATGCAGCCGGTATGACACAGGGAACATATGCTGATGATATTATTTTTATCACTAACGATCTTGAAAACCCTGGATATACTGTTGATTTCACACTTCATGTAACAGACCTTGAATTAGCTGCCTCAGCTAACCCAATGGAATTATGTATCGGAGAAACAACACAATTAGAAGCTCTTGTAAGTGGAGGTTCTGGTACCTATACATATGCATGGACTTCAGTTCCTGAGGGTTTTACCTCCACAGAAACTAATCCAATTGTTGAGCCATTGGAAAATACAGAATATTTTGTTTCAGTTTTTGATGGAATCATTACTATTGATGCATCAGTTTCAGTAACAGTTTATAATAAACCTTTGGTTGATCTTGGTGGTGATATGGTACTTTGTGGAGAAACATATCATGAACTTGATGCAGGTAATCCAGGAGATACTTATTTGTGGTCAACTGATGAAACATCGCAGGTAATTACAGCTTCAGGATCAGGAGTAACAATGGTTTGGGCTGAGGTTACAAATGAAAATGGATGTTCAACAACTGATACTGTTTATCTTGATTTTGCCACTATTCCAACAGTAGAGCTAGGCTCTGATACTACAATTTGTGGCGGAGCAACTATTACACTTGATGCCGGAAATCCTGGATCACTTTTCCTATGGTCTAACGAAGCTACAACTCAAACTATTGTTGCTGACACATTGGGGCATGGATATGGAGTTCAGGATTTTACCGTTCAGGTTACAAACCAGTCAGGTTGTATAAACGACGGAAGTGTTATGGTGGAATTTTTGGATTGTACTGGAATTGATGAACTTAATTCAATTAGTATGAAAATTTATCCAAATCCTTCAAATGGGATATTTAACCTGGAGTTAGCAGGCGAAAGCAATAAGCCGGTTGATGTTCAGGTAATGAATATTTCAGGGGAAATAGTTTTCTCTAATTATGGCATTGTTATGTCGGGTACTAACACTCAGAAAATCGATATAAGTAATTTTGCTGATGGTATTTATACTGTTTCTGTATCTAGTAATGGTGCTTCAAAAACAAGAAGGATTGTACTAAGAAAATAATTCAATTTATATAAACTTTCCAAAAGGCTATCTGACTATTGTTAGATAGCCTTTTTTATTTACTTATATTTCATGCAACGAAAAGTAAGTTATTTTTATCAATAGTATTATATTGCGTATTATTTAATTGATATTGAAATGAAAACGGCGAAACTGATTCTGGTAATATCATTATTACTTGCTTTGGGGTTTGGTGTTAATAGAGCTGTTAATAATAAAAACACTCAGGAGCAAGTTGACACTCGAATTGATAATCAAGGTTATTGGAAACGAGCCGCCAGAAAGGGATTAGTACCATATAATCCTGATGTTAAAGTAAAAGAAGCAATCTATACAGGAAGTATTATTCGGGCTCATACAGTTTCAACTCTTGATTCGCCCGATGTTCCTGTTACAGAAATCAGTTCGGTTCAAAGCGAAAACTCAGTTTTCATTAACCCGCTTGACGAAACAAATCTTCTAAATTCTAATAATTCCACAAACGGTACCGTTGACACTATTTATGGTGCCGATGCTTTGTTTTCGTTTAATTCGAGCACAAACTGGGAAGGTAATATCGAAGGTGCAGGCGAAGACAATGGTGGAGATCCTGCAGCAGTAATTGGATTAAATGGGAGGTGGTATGTGAACTATATTAATAACAATGGAGGGTTATCGGTTTCATATTCTGATGACCAGGGAATTTCATGGGTTGTTAATAATGCTACTCCCAACCCAAGTATTATTGTAGATAAAAATCATATGTGGATTGATAATAATCCAGATAGCCCTTTTGAAGGTAATTTATATGTAGCATGGACCAACTTCAGTGATTTTAATCTGGGTGAAATAGGGTTTAGCTATTCGACCGATGATGGTGAAACATGGACTATTATAGGTAGTATTAGCACCGATGTTAATGCAGGGAGTCACAATCAAGGGGTAAACTTAAGCACAGGCCCCAATGGAGTAGTGTGCGCTGTATGGGCCATCTATGATAATTGGCTTTCGGGAGGTAGCGATGAAGTTGCAATTGGGATGGCATTATCTCATGATGGGGGAGCTACATGGGAGCCTGCCAAAAGAATTATTTCAAATATAAGAGGAATCAGAGCATCACGCACAAGCAAAAACATGCGAGTTAATTCTTTTCCGGTTTCAACCATTGATAACAGTAATAGTGCTGATAATGGTTCCATTTATGTTACATGGGCAAATATTGGAATTCCAGGCATTAATACCGGAGATGATATTGATATATATTTAATAAAATCAATTGATTACGGAGATTCATGGACTGAGCCGATTAGAGTAAATCAGGATGTATTAGGTCAGGGAAAAGAACATTATTTGCCATGGATATGCTGCGATCCAACTCATGGTATTCTTAGCATGATATATTACGACGATCGAAATGTAAACCCCGATCAGTGTGAAGTTTACTGTGCCAATTCTGTTGATGGGGGTTTTTCGTGGGATGAGTTTAAGGTTAGTGATGTGAGCTTCACACCTGCACCAATACCCGGATTAGCCGATAGTTATATGGGAGACTATCTTGGAATTCATGCAAAAAACGGCATGGTATATCCTATTTGGACAGATAATAGAGCTGGCTATGCAATGTCGTATTGTTCACCTTATCAAACAAATCCTGTTAACCGACCAACCGAATTATCCGGCAATATTGTATTTGAAACAGGAGAATCACAACTCATGTGGTCTTATGAATCTACTCCGGAATTTATGAAGTTTATTATTTATCGAGATGGGGATTCAATAGCATCAACGGTTGATACTTCTTTTATAGAAATACTTCCAGATTATGGAGTTTACAGATATCGGGTAACAGCATACTATTCTGATGGAATTGAATCAGGAGCATCAGGAATAGTATCACAATGGGGTAGCGTTATTATTTCAACAAATCCCGATAGTATTTCTGATCATATTGCAATAGGCAATACAGCTGAAAAACAAATTTTAATCATAAATCAGGGTCAACTCGATTTGCATTATTCAGTAAGTTTAAATTCATCACCTTCTAAAAATAGAGCTTTTTGCAATGCAATTGGTAATAGCGGGTTCGGGCAGGAGTACATTAGTGGAGTTGAAATTGGAGATATCATAAATTTAGGGACGGGCAATAACAATTATACTGATTATTCCCACATGTCCACAACAATGAAAGTTGGAGAAAGTTATGAAATTACGGTTACCATTGGTAATCCTTACGACCTGGATCAATGTGCAACATGGATCGACTGGAGTGGGGATGAAATATTTGATGAAAATGAAATTACTGTTTTAGAAAGGATACCGGGAACAGAGTTTTTTGTTGGTTTAATTTCACCTCCACCCGGTGCTGTAAGCGGAACTACTAAAATGAGGGTTCGACTTACTTACACAGGAAATCTTAATCCTTGTGGTGAAACAAATTTTGGAGAAGTTGAAGATTACACGGTATTTGTTCAAGGATGGGTTGATATTTTTCCGCTTTCAAATACAATTAATCCTGGCGATTCGGGCATTGTAACAATTGTTTTTAATGCCATTGATTTACCTGAAGGTGATTATTCAACAAATGCAATCATCTTCTCAAATGATCCTGAATCAGGAATAAATCAAATTCCACTGTCGCTCAGAGTAGATCATCTAATAGTAAGAGCAAATGCTATCCCCAATGAAGTTTGTCCGGGGAAATTGATTGTCCTACAGGCACAGGTTTCGGGTATTTTCGATTCCCTATCATATTATTGGGCATCAAACCCCATTGGTTATGTTTCAGAAAAAGCGAGGCCATTTGCCATTCCTTTGATTCCAACATGGTATATTGTGGAAATTCATGATGGAGATCATATGTCGATCGACTCGGTGTTTGTAACAACTTTACCAACTCCTCAGATAAATTTGGGAGCCGACACTAGCTTATGTGCTTCCGAAACATTGACCTTGAATGCGAATAATTTAGGTTCATCTTATTTATGGTCAAATGGCGACACTACTCAAACTATTTTTGTTGATACCTCCGGGTTTGGTTATGGTATTCAAAATCACTCAGTTGAGGTAACTAATCTGCTGGGATGTTCAGAAACCGATGATATAGAAGTAGAGTTTGTTAATTGTTCCGGAATTTTTGAAATGGAAAGTGTATCCATAAATATTTATCCAAATCCCAATAATGGTAAATTTCAGATTGATTTTTCGAATAAACTAAGTGAAGATAGTGATTTAAGAATTGTTAATTCTGCGGGGGACATTGTGTTTCAAAAAAGCAATGTTGATTTAAAAGCTTCAAGAAAAATATATGTGGATATCGAAAATCTTGAATCAGGCCATTATACAGCAATACTATTATTTAAAGGACATAAAATCTCCAAAAAGATAATAATTGTTAAGTAAATTTATATATTTTCTGATAGAATAAAAACTATGCAACCTTTTGGTAATACTTGGGTGTCAATTCAGTAAAAATATGTATGTCACACTTCATATTAACTATTACCATATATTGTGTAAATGTAATTAGTGTAATTATTTGATAATCAATCATTTACTAGTATATAAACCATAAAAGCTGAAACTAAACTATAGAACCAAATATTTGAAATAATCATTAAAACAATTACTATGAAAAAATTACTCTTTACTTTTTTAGCAACTTTTGCAATCTTCGCTCTTTCTGCTCAAATCGACAGATATGAAGTGTTAGTTGAAGTTGGAACAGGAACAGGATGCCCATATTGTCCTGGTGCGGCTATGGGATTACATGACCTTTACACAAATGGTGATCCAGTAGCTGGTATTGAATACCATAGTTATGCAAGTGGCGATCCCTTTAATACTCCTGAAGCTGCTCTTCGTACTTCTTATTATGGTATAACAGGATATCCTACAACACAATTTGATGGTGAATATAGTCAGGTAGTTGGTGGTAGCAATACAACAAGTATGTATGGTAATTTTCTTCCAATTGTAAATGCACGTATACAGCAACAAACATCATTTGCTGTAGCTATTACTGGAGAAAATACTGGTGATGACTACAATATCAAAGTTACTGTTGACAAAATTGCCGCTTATTCAGGATCAGATGATATCGTTATACATTTTGCACTTACCGAAACAGATATTCCTTATAACTGGCAAGGTCAGTCATCTATTGACTATACCGAGAGAATGATGATTCCTGATGCATATGGTACAGCCGTTGTATTTCCAACAAACAACAGTACTGTAGAACTAGAATTATCATTTACTTTTGACAATACCTGGGTACCTGAAAATTGTGAGCTTATTAGCTGGTTACAAGATAATGGCAACAAATTTGTATTAAGTACAGGTAGTGTAATGATGTTAGATTTAGATCCTGGTTACCCAACATGGTTAGCTGATTTTGAAGCTGAACCTTCAGATATTTGCGAATCAGGCACAGCACATTTTGCCAGCACAAGTATTGGTGATCCAATTCAATATCAATGGACATTTGAAGGTGGCTACCCTGCAACATCTGCTTTAATGAACCCAAATGTTTATTATGCAGCTGTTGGTGAATATGATGTTCAGTTAGTTATATATGATGGTTCACGTTACGATACCGCTTTTAAAACAAATTACATTGGTGTACACAATCTTCCAACTGTTGATTTCACAGCTGTTGAAGACCTTTGTAACGAAAGTTGGGATCCTTATTTGTTAACTCAGGGGACTCCTGAAGGTGGTGTTTATTCGGGTGGATTTGTTACTGAAGGAATGTATTTCCATCCAACCGAATCAGGTGTAGGCGAATTTTCTGTTATGTATACTTATACAGATGAATTTGGTTGTGAAAATTATGCTGAACAGCTAATCACAGTTGTAAACTGTGTTGGTGTTAATGAAAACCCAGAAGAAGTTTCTCTTGATATTTATCCAAATCCAACCACTGGTCAGTTTAATCTTAGCATTAATGCACAAGATTTAAATAACGCTGAGCTTCAAATAATTGATATTGTTGGTAAAGTAATTTATGTACAAAATGTTGATGTTCAGGGATCAGAATTAGTAAGTATTGATCTTAGTAACAACCCAAAGGGAATATATTTCGTGCAAATCAAAAATGATACACAAAGCATTAGTAAAAAAGTCTTCCTAAAATAGGAAATAATCAAACTTTTATAATAAGCTGCTTCCTCTACAAGTTCAATGAGGGGGCAGCTTTTTTTTTATCTTTGCACAAATTTTTTTCAACCATGCAACTAAGTGAACAAGAACAAATAAGGCGTAATGCCCTTCAAGAGCTGAACAAATTGGGTATCAATGCTTATCCTCCTGAAGAATATAAAGTAAATGCGCTTGCAGCTGATATAAGTAATAATTTTCATTCAGATGAAACATTATATCAAGATGTTTGTATAGCAGGTCGTATAATGAGTCGACGTATTATGGGAGCCGCCTCATTTTTGGAGCTAATGGATTCATCAGGAAGAATTCAGTTATACTTTAAACGCGATGAAATTTGTCAGGGAGAAGATAAAACACTTTACAATATTGTATTTAAACGTCTTCTTGATATTGGTGATATCATTGGTGTTAAAGGCTTTGTATTTATTACAAAGATGGGTGAAATTACTGTTCATGTTAAGGAATTTACCATTCTCACAAAATCACTACGTCCGCTGCCAATAGTAAAGGAAAAGGATGGAGAGATATATGACGCTTTCACTGATCCTGATCAGAGATATCGGCAACGTTATGTTGATTTGATAGTTAATGAGGACGTTAAAGATACCTTTGTTAAAAGGGCACGGGTAATTAGAACCATGCGTGATTTTCTCAATGATAAAGGATACTTAGAAGTAGAAACACCAATTCTCCAATCAATTCCCGGAGGAGCAGCTGCAAAGCCATTTATAACACATCATAATGCATTAAACATTCCCCTATATTTACGAGTTGCCAATGAGTTATACTTAAAGCGGCTTATTGTTGGGGGATATGATGGAGTGTATGAGTTTGCCAAGGATTTTAGAAATGAAGGCATGAGTCGATTTCATAATCCGGAGTTTACACAGATGGAGATTTATGTTGCCTATAAGGATTATTTCTGGATGATGGAAATGACCGAAAACATGATCGAGAAAATAGCCACCGAACTTCATGGCACCACAAAAGTCCAGGTTGGAGATAATATTATCGACTTCAAAACACCTTTCAGAAGGTTGAGTATTCTTGATGCTATAAAAGAACACACTGGTTTTGATGTTAATGATATGAATGTTGCTCAACTTGTTGAAGTTTGTAAAAAGCTTGAAATTGAAACTGATTCTTCAATGGGGGTAGGTAAACTAATTGATGAGATTTTTGGAGAAAAATGCGAAAGTTCATTCATTCAACCCACATTTATTACCGACTATCCTGTTGAGATGTCTCCATTATGTAAACGTCACAGGGATAATCCCGAACTTACCGAAAGGTTTGAACTTATGGTGAATGGAAAAGAGCTGGCAAATGCTTACACCGAGTTAAACGATCCAATCGATCAACGTGCCCGTTTTGAAGAGCAAATGGAGTTGGCTGCAGCCGGTGATGATGAGGCGATGCTAATTGATCAGGACTTCTTACGTGCCATTGAATATGGCATGCCTCCAACCTCAGGAATGGGAATTGGAATTGACAGACTCGTTATGATAATGACTAATCAATCATCAATTCAAGAAGTGTTGTTCTTCCCACAAATGCGCCCCGAAGCGGTTAAAAAAGTAACAACATCTGATGACTATATAAAGTTGGGCATATCATCTGAATGGGCTGAATATCTTATTCTGGCTGGCTTTCCAAACATCGAAGTTTTAAAAAAGACTAAACCATCGGCAATTGAGCAAAAATTAAATGGATTTAGAAAGAAAAACAAACTCGATATTGCCCCGGTACAACTAGAAGATATTAACAATTGGTTGGCGATAATTAATTAAACCACTGCCATTCGACGTAGGATTATTGTATATTTTTAAGGTCAATTATACTATCTGTTATTATAGTAGGTAGATTCTGTATACGAACCTAATACGTGATAATCATGTACTACAAGAAGCCGTCTGTGTTAAAGCGTCCATTTTTTTTAATTGTTTTCTTTATATTTCTATCTGCTAGTGTAGTTTCACAATCATATAATAAAACCAGTAGTTTCAGATCATATTGGCAAATTAATGCAAATGGTGGTACCAGCTTATTTTTCGGCGACATTAAACAATATCAATTTGCACCCGTTTCAAATTATGAAAATGAGTGGAGATTTGGTGGTGGTTTGATGCTTGTAAAGCAGGTGAGCCCAGTAATTGGTATAAGAGGACAATTTTTATATGGTAAACTGGCAGGAACAAGACGAAGTTCGAATTTATTTTTCGAAGCAAACTATATTGAATTTAATCTTAATACATCACTAAGTGTTCGTAATATTATACAGAAGTATAAGGCAAAGCAAATTTGGGATGCTTATGTTATTCTAGGAATGGGACTTACTAACTTTAATACAGAGCTTAAAGACCTAACAACCAAAAAGGTAGTAAAAAAAGTGGGGTATGGTAGTGGTAAAAGTTTCGGAGGACGAACTTTGCAGGGAATGCTCTTTGGTGGACTTGGACTTGACTTTAGATTAAGCGATAGATTAAATGTGAACCTTGAAACTGCTAACAGAGTTCTGAATACAGATGAACTAGATGGCAGAACAAGTGGTTTTAAATATGATGTTTATAATTATACTTCTTTTGGTATTTCATATAAGTTTGGAGGAAGGAGTTACTCTTCCAAAGAAAAAAAGAATGAGGACTATAGTTATTTCAAACCGCAAAAAAAGGATAATACCATTAGTCAAACAGAATATGATTATGTCTATTCAAAACCACTTGAGCCCCCAAAAGTAGATGCTCTTGTTATTGAACCAACAATAGTAACAATACCTGTAATACCTCCTGTAAAAGACAAAATTATTGAAGAAATACCTGTTGAAGTTCAGGTTTTTGAGAAGGTTGTTGTTGTGCCTGAGTTTGAATACAGAGTTCAAATCAGAGCAAAATATGGTAATAAAATATCAAGGCAGCATCTTAGCAATACATATAATATTCCTTTAAATGAAATAATGGAAAATTCCTATAACGGATTCTATATATACACCATAGGTTCGTTTGATAGTTATGACCAGGCACGCGAAAAAAGGAATTATATCAGAAATTATAAAGGCATCAGCGATGCATTCGTAGTGGCTTTTAGAAATGGACAAAGATTAAATAAACTTCCACAACAATAAAGGTATGCCGGAAAGTATTTTTGATTACGACCCCGAGAATGACAAGTTGCCTCCAATGGTTACTTTTTGGATAATTGTAGGAGCCATAGGTATGGGTATTTATTTATCACAAATTCTAGTGTAATAACAACCAGTCATTATGTTTGGCTAACAAATTCTTATTTAATCCGTTCTATTTTCTATAATTTCGTTGTAATCTCCTGTTATAATTGGATTCCTTTTCAATAATTAATATAAAACATTGGATAGACAATAAATTGCACTAAAAATAGACGCCAATAATTTACTATTTTTGTTGAGAATCATCATTTTGAAAAATCCTTAAATAAGTTACATTTAGATGAATATAATTGACCTTTTTAGTAAACAAAAAAAACAATTAGCAGTACTTATTGATCCTGATAAACTTAATCCGGAGCAATTGGTTGTAACAGTAATAATTGCCCAAAAGGCAGGGGTGGATTTTATTTTTGTTGGCGGCAGCCTTATGACCAGCGATTCACTATTTCACTGCATAAGAACAATAAAAGAAAAAACTGATATTCCAGTAGTTCTATTCCCTGGTAGCTCATATCAAATAAGCAGAAACGCAGATGCTATGTTGTTTCTGTCATTAATATCAGGCCGAAACCCCGATATGCTTATTGGAATGCATGTGTTATCAGCACCATATATAAAACTTAGTGGTTTGGAAACAATACCAACAGGCTATATGCTTATTGATAGCGGCAAGCCAACTTCAGTAACATATATGAGTAATTCTTTTCCCATACCAAACAACAAAAAGGATATCGCAGCTTGTACGGCGATGGCAGGCGAAATGTTGGGATTAAGAACCATATTTATGGATGCCGGAAGTGGTGCTTCACAAACTGTTCCCGAAGAAATGATTAGCTTTGTAAAGGGATCAATTGAAATTCCATTGATCATTGGAGGTGGTATTCGTACTCCTGAAAAAGCAAAAAGTGTTATTGAAGCTGGAGCTGATATTATTGTGGTAGGTAATCGCTTCGAAGAAGACCCTAATCTGATCTACGATTTCTCCGATATTGTAGCTTCATTTAATTAAAATTCAATTTAGTATTACAGAGAAACATCTATCAATTTCTATAAATATAAATCTACTAAAATGAAAACAAAGTCATATCAATTTCTGTTTACAGTTATTACTGTTTTTTTCTCGACAACACTTATTTCACAAGACATTAACCCTGAGCTTTATTCACGTACCTGGCAAGATGATGAAACAAGAACTTTTTATGGATACGATATAACAAAAATATTTGGGCAACTGCCCAATAACCCAGCCACTTATAATTATTCGCCCATAACAGCTATAGCCTATAAAAATATGGAGTCAATTGAAAATGATTTCCGAAAAGTAGCAGAAGTTCAAAAATGGAAGCCAGAGGTGCTTGAAGAAAATATTAAAAATGTTCAGAGTTCATCTGCCGGGGGACAAATTCAGGTGTATCTTACAAGGTACGACGCAGAACGAGCCAACTTCCAGTGGTTTTTTATTATTATTCGAGGTATGGACGACAAAGGCAAACTATGGGAATATAGCCTCCCATATCAATTCCCTCAAAATCCTGTAAATAACGGTTGGTGGAATTATACAACAGTGGAAGTACCTATTGAACTACCCGATAATTTTTATATTTATCTAAATGATAGAAAGAGTAATTTTTTATCTGACTTCAAATTTTTAGTTGAAAAATCAAAAACCAAATAATTCAATAATGAATAAATATTCAAAAATTTTACTTTTTATTATCCTGATAACAGGTAGTACGTTTTCGTTTGCTCAGGAAAAATTGCTTACCCCTGAGGATGCAATTTATGCCAATAGAGAATTATATCCCGCTTCAGTATCACAGCTTCAGTGGATTGGAGGCACTGACTATTATGCATTTGCCAAAGATGAAGCTATATATAAGGTTGGTGCTAAAAATGGTACCGAAACATTGTTACTTGACATTGATATGCTGAATAAGGGCATGAATGAAAATAATTACGACTCAATCCACAGATTGCCTCGATTAGATTTTTATTCGGATAATCAATGTAGATATAAATCATCGAATAATTATTTCGACTACAACTTTGTTACAAATAAACTTCAGTGGATAAATAGCGTTCCGGATACTGCCGAAAACATTGACTTTGAAGACAACACTCGTTTTATTGCTTATACATCGGCAAATAATTTGTTTATCTCAATAGATGGAAAAGTAAGGCAGGTAACTTTTGATGACGACAAGGAAATTGTAAACGGACAAACTGTTCACCGTGTTGAATTTGGAATTGAAAAAGGCACATACTGGTCACCCGACTCTAAAAATCTGGCCTTCTATCGTAAAGATGAATCTATGGTAACCGATTACCCATTGGTGAATATTGATACACGGATTGCCGAAGTTGAAAATACAAAATACCCAATGGCAGGAATGACAAGTCATCACGTTACTCTGGGTGTTTACAATCTGGAAACGGGTAAAACTGTAACTATGAATACAGGAGAACCTGCTGATCAATATCTAACATCTGTAACATGGGGGCCTGAAAGTAGGTACATCTATATCGCTTTGCTAAATCGTGAACAAAATCATCTTAAACTAAATAAATACGATGCCTTAACGGGTGAATTTATAGCTCAACTTTTTGAGGAAAAAAATCCAAAATACGTTGAACCTGAACATCCATTATACTTTTTGCCAAACAGAAACGATCATTTTATCTGGCAAAGTGAGCGCGATGGTTGGAATCATCTCTATCTCTATAACACAAAAGGTGAGCTTATTAGTCAACTTACAAAAGGAGATTGGGTTGTTACAGATTTCATGGGGTTATATGCCGATGATAAACTATGGTTTAAAGCAACTAAAGAAAGCCCTCTAGAACAAAATATATATTCAGTAAAACTGGAATCTGATAATATAATGCGTGTAAGTCCCGACCATGGCACCCATACTGCATTGGTAAGTAAAACAGGTAAATACATAATTGACATATGTAGTAATACAGAAATAAGTCGCGAGTATAAACTACTTGATAGCAAGGGGAAAACCTTAAGGGTTATAAAAGATGACAAACAACCATTAGCTGATTATAACCTTGGCAAAATGTCGATTTTTAGTTTGAAATCAGATGCCGGAGATAATCTGTTTTGCAGATTAATTAAACCCGTTAATTTTGATAGCACAAAGAAATATCCTGTAATTGTTTATGTTTATGGTGGACCACACGCTCAGCTTATTACCGACTCATGGTTAGGGGGAGCTGGTCTTTTCTTGAATTACCTTGCCCAGCAAGGTTATGTAGTATTCACTCTCGACAATAGAGGTACAGCAAATCGAGGTCGTGATTTCGAACAGTCTATTCACAGAAACATTGGCAACAATGAAGTGAAAGACCAGATGGTTGGTGTTAATTATTTAAAAACCTTGCCATATGTTGATTCTGATAGAATAGGAGTGGATGGTTGGAGTTATGGTGGTTTTATGACCATCAGTTTAATGTTAGATAATCCGGGAGTATTTAAGGTTGGTGTTGCCGGTGGTCCGGTAATCGATTGGAAATATTATGAGGTTATGTACGGTGAAAGGTACATGGATACCCCCGAGGAAAATCCTGAAGGTTATGATAATGGCAACTTACTAAAAAAGGTAGATCAGCTTGAAGGAAAACTCTTGATAATTCATGGCACAAATGATCCAACAGTTGTTTGGCAACAAAGCCTTCAATTCATTAAGCATGCCATTGATAAAGATAAAGATATTGACTATTTCGTTTATCCCGGACATGGCCATAATATGAGTGGAATGAACCGTGCACATTTATATAAAAAGATAACTT
Organism: uncultured Bacteroidota bacterium; assembly: GCA_937912115.1. Classification (GTDB taxonomy): domain Bacteria; phylum Bacteroidota; class Bacteroidia; order Bacteroidales; family F082. The sequence goes on from CALDOI010000048.1 coordinate 26,229, forward strand.
CTTATTTTAACGATTACTTGAAATAATATTTAATATGAATAAAACAAGCAAGTTTTTATTGGTACTACTGTTTTTTGTTATTGGTAACAATTCTTACGGAAAATCAACAGTAGTACCCGGATACATCATTACATTAACTAATGATACCGTAGTTGGATATATAGATTTTAAGGAATGGAAATTAAATCCGAAAAAGGTATTATTCAAAAATACCGAAACAGATAAGGGGAGATTCTATTATCCACCAGGTATATCTGAGTTTGGGGCTTCGGATGAAATATACAAAAGTGCTACCGTTGATATTGATCTTAGTCCACATAAAACCAGCCAATTAAGGCTTACTACTGAGGTAGAATTGGTAATTGACACTGTTTTTTTAAGAGCCCTGATTACAGGTGAAAAAGGGCTATATTATTTGTTAGATGTAAGAGGGAAAGAAAGTTTTTACATATCGCAAAATAATAAGTATGTGCGCCTTGTGCATAATCGCTATCTTGTAGAAGAAAATGGTAGTAAATACCCTGTTTCAAATAATAAATACATTGGGCAATTAATGCTCTATTTAAAAAATTGCAAGTCAATAAATCAGGTACTATCAAAATCAACATATACTTTAAAAAGCTTGGTAAAATCGTTCAATTATTATTATGAGTGTACTAACACTACCTTCGATTATCAAAAGGAGAAACCAAAAGTTAAAGTTGACTTAGGCACGTTTGCCGGTGTTTCTTTCACAAATTTGAAATATACAGGAGAGGGTTACGACGAATTAACTAATGCTGATTTCCCTCTGTCAACAAATATTGCAGCAGGTATTGCAGGAAATCTTTTTCTACCCAGAAACTTAGGCCGATGGTCAATTAATAATGAATTAATGGTTGCCTCATTTAGTTATAGTAATACCTACCAAGATTTTATTCATGAAAACAGATATATTAACTATGAAACGGAAATAGCATATACATATCTGAAATTGAATAATATGCTAAGATATAATCTGCCTGTTGGTGGTACTACAATATTTTTTGATTTAGGATTTTCGAATGGGCTTGCAATTTCTAATATTAATAAAAAAAAGAAAACAAGTGTGTTTTATGATAAGGAAACAGTAGAGTATTTTAAGGCAATAGAAAGAAGTAGGAATCATGAGCAGAGTTTATTATTTGATATTGGCTGCAGTTACAATAGGTTTTCGGCAACAATTCGATATGAGGTTGGTAATGGTATGTCGATGTACTCTGATTTAGTATCCACAACAAAACGATACTATATTTTTCTAGCGTACAGATTCTTCTAGCTCATAGCATCATTTTTATTCTTGATTTCAACTACACTTCGGTTATTTATAAAATTGTTATTACTTTTAGGCAATATTTTTTCAATTTAAGTTATGAGGAAAACCGTATTACTCTCAATAATCCTACTAATAAGTCAATTAAGTATGATGGCGCAGCTTTTCAACAAAGCTCAAACAGATTTTGTTGGAGTTATGCAGCCGGTAACCACATGGATTAGCTATGGTGAGGAGAATAATCTAAAGGCATATTTGGCGGGCGATTATTATCAAGATGATGCACATAGGGTTATTTCACAAACCAACACATATTACAATAAGAATAGGTTCAAGGGTGTATCAACCGTACTTCCCGCCTTATTTCGTGGTGATGCTGCTGCTGCTGATTATGATGGAGATGGTGATGATGACTTAATTGTTACCGGATTAACGGCTGACAATAGTCTAATAATGAGATTGTACAGAAATGATGGTGGTCAAAAATTTACTCCAATAAAGGAAATATTTGTTCCGGTAACTGATGGGTCTGTTGAGTGGGGCGATTATGATAATGATGAGGATCTTGATATTCTCGCAACGGGTAAACAATTTAATAACCAGTTATCAACATATATATATCGAAACGATAAAGGAATATTTACTCAAACTGATCCGGGAATACCAGGTATTTACAATGGCAATGCTACTTGGGGCGATTATGATAACGACAAAGATCTTGATATTCTTATAACTGGTAATAGTGGTTCGAAGCCAATTACTGCAGTTTATGGTAATATAAATGGAAAATACGGCAGAGTTGTACAACAATTTATTCCTCTTAAAAATAGTGCAGGGGCTTGGGGCGATTTCGATAATGATAATTATATTGATTTTATAGTTAGTGGTGAAGATGTTACCGGTTATCCTGTTTGTATGATTTATAAAAACCATGGAGGTACTTTTTTTAGTGAAGAGGCAGTAACTATAAGGCCACTCAGAGGATGCAGCATTGATTTAGGTGATTTTGATCTTGATAACGACCTTGATATTGTTATGACAGGTGAATCTTTGGAACGACCATATAGTATTGTTTATGAAAACAAGCAAGGATTTGATTTTGAAAATATTATGGCCGGTTTACCCGGAGTTGCTGAGGGTAAAGCTATGTGGGGTGATTACGACAAGGATGGTGACCTGGATATTCTTATTGCCGGAATAACAATTTGTTATGATTTTATTGGAGATATTTACACCAATACTTCCGATCCACCTGAAGCGGAAGAAACCAATAATATTTTTATTAACTCTCCAATGCCAGATGATAAAGTGGGGCCGTTTTATTACTATGTATTTTCGTCATGTTATTGTGATCCGGAAGGTGGAGAAAATAATGCATATCATATGTATGTAAGTAATGTACATCTTCAAAACCGCCGATACGATCTAAACTATAAGTTTAATGAATTACTTGTAAAACAGGTTCCAAACTGGGCTGATGCCGACAGAGGATATCGTACTTCAAACGGTTTTGCAACCAAAGCAGAAGCTGACATTGCCAGAAATCAGGTTATTGAATCCTATAAAGCCACTAACTTTATTATTCATGAATTGAATTGGTAGTTCTAAACATTCTCTCAATATCCCAAACAAATACCAAGACCTTGAGCCGTACTTATTAATGCGTTATCCTTTGTTACCAGATTTGGAGATGCAATGGCATCTTTTAATGCAACAGCAACAAAATCAGGGTGGTGATAAGCCACCATCTTACCAAAATCACCATCAATTGCCATTTCCATTGCCTTTACTCCCATTTGGGATGAAAGAACTCTATCATAGGCTATTGGAACTCCACCGCGTTGCAAATGTCCCAATATTGTTTCACGCATATCGTGCTTAAAACCAGCTTCGGCCAACTCATTAATTACTTGTCGGGAAACACCACCTAATTTAACATTTTCATATCCAATTTCTATATTTTCCTTAATAACAACATTGCCATTTTTTGGATATGCACCTTCAGAAACTACTACTACAGCAAACCCTCGATCCTTATGAAACCTCTTTTCCAGTGCTTCTTTAACTATATTAATATCATATGCTATCTCAGGGATCAGACAAACTTCTGCGCCCCCTGCGATTGCGGCGTTTAACGCAATCCAACCTGCATTTCTGCCCATTACTTCAAGTACAAATACACGGTTATGACTGGCAGCGGTAGTTACTAGTTTATCAACAGCTTCAGTTGCTATTTGAACTGCCGTTTGAAAACCAAATGTTGAATCGGTAGTACTTAAATCATTATCTATGGTTTTTGGAACACCAATTATGTTAAGCCCCTTTTCATAAAGTCTTTGGGATATTTTTTGTGATCCGTCTCCACCGATGTTAATTACAGCGTCAATATTCATATGCCTTAGTCGATTGATTAGCTCATCCGAACGATCAGCAGTTGACCATATTCCTTCATTATTTTTAACTGGCCAGGCAAACGGGCCTCCTTTATTTGTGGTTTCAAGTATTGTTCCTCCTTGAAAATGAATTCCGGCTACTTTCTTATTATCCAACTCCACAATTTCCATGGGATTCCAAAGCACACCGTTAAATGCCTGTATACTCCCAAGCACCTGCCAGTCATTTTCTTTTGATGCTCTGTGGACAATAGCTCTAATTACAGCGTTTAATCCGGGGCAATCCCCTCCTCCTGTTGCAACAAGTACTCGTTTCATAATATTTTTTTTGCCTGATAAAAAGTTGTTGTGCCTTACAAAGTAAGTGGTGCAAATATACAAATGAGTTTTTTGATGATAACAACAAACTTCATTAATTTGACATTAGTTTAAGATTGAATTATCTTTAAAGATTAATATTTAAGTCATAGCAAAATGAAAAAAGAGAGATGCAGATTTTTGTATTGGACGCCAAGAATCATTGTTATTTTATTTGCATTATTCATTAGTCTGTTTGCACTGGATGTTTTTGATGAAAATAGATCAACATGGGAAACAATTCTTGCATTACTACTACACCTTATTCCAACAGCAATTATTATTGGGTCATTGTTTATTGCATGGAAATGGGAATTATTTGGGGCATTTTTTTATCCGGCTCTGGGTGTTATTTATATCATATGGGCATGGGGGAAGTTTCCGGTTATAACCTATTTAACAATTTCGGGGCCTGTGGTTATAATTGGAATATTATTTTTCCTTAGCTGGAACTATCATCGTCGTCAAAAACAAAAACCTGACGAGGAAACAATAGAGACAGAATAATACTTATTACTAATATTCCCAATACCGTTAGTAAAGAGTACATTGTTGATATTGGAAAGATATCATGTATTAGCATCTTAACACCAATAAATACAAGCAAAACAGAGAGTCCAATTTTTAAATAGCTAAATTTTTCAACAATATTTTGAACAAGGAAAAAAAGTGAACGAAGGCCAATAATTGCAAATATATTTGAGAAGTAAACAATATATGGATCTTGTGTTATTGAAAATATAGCTGGAACAGAATCCACTGCAAAAATAACATCTGTAAATTCAATTACCAGTAGTATTATAAACAGAGTTGTTACAAATAGTTTTCCATTTTTTTTAATGAAAAATGATGAGCCACTGTATTCCTTATCAACCCTAAATAGTTTGGAGGCGAGTAATACTATTTTGTGATTACCGGTATCAATTTTCTCTTTCTTATTCCTGTCTAAAAACATTTTTAAACCAGTAAAAACAAGCAGTAATCCGAAGCCATAAAGAACCCATGAAAATTGTTGAATTAGTGCAGCACTAACAAAAATAAAAAGGAATCTCATTACTATAGCACCTAATATTCCCCAAAAAAGCACCTTGTGGTAATATTTTTTTTGCAGTCCAAACGAATAGAAAATCATCAATATAACAAATATATTATCAACACTTAATGCATATTCAATCAGGTATCCTGTGATATATTCCAGGCCAAGATTTTGGCGGTATTTGCCAAGTAAATATTCATAATTGTCTGTTGAAATATCAATTGGGTGTTTGTATTTCGCAATAATATCCTTTAACTCACCAATATTATTAATTGTATGAATATGATCACCAAATAAATAAATTACACCCCAAAAAATAAGCGAAAGCGAAACCCAGCCAATTGTCCAATAGAGTGCACTTTTAAACCCTACTTCCTTTGCCTCCTTATTAAAAACACCAATGTCTAGAAACAACATTGTTATTATAAAGATTAAAAATCCCGAGAAAATTAAGATTTCGTGTAGGTGCATTTTTGTTTATCTTATGATCGTCAAAAATAGCTAAACATTGTATTCAAATTAAAAACCATGGAAGTATTGTTAATTCAACTTGGTTTATAGCTTCATGGATTTTCATCTCTAGTATTTCAATTACAAAAATCCCATATCTTTGACTGCTCAAATGGAAAGACTTTCAGTTGTAATAATTACGTATAACGAGGAACGCAACATCGAACGATGCTTAGATTCGGTGATTGATGTGGCTGATGAAATAATCGTTGTTGATTCCTTTTCCACGGATAATACTGAAGAAATTTGCAGTAATTACAACTTACGATTTATTAAACAGGAATTCCTGGGATATATTGAACAGAAAAATTACGCCCTTACTTTTGTAAATTATAAATTTGTACTGGCTTTGGATGCTGATGAAGCCCTGTCTGAAGAGTTAAAGAGAAGCATCTTGCAAGCTAAAATTAACTTTTTATCAGCCGGTTATTCAATGAATCGACTGACTAATTATTGTGGGAAATGGATTAAACATTGTGGTTGGTATCCCGATACTAAATTGAGGCTTTTTAATCGCGAATTAGGATGGTGGGGAGGAACTAATCCACATGATGAAGTTATCATTGAAAAAGAACATCCAATATCACATCTTAAGGGTGACTTATTACACTATTCATACTATACTCTTGACGACCATAACAGTCAAGTTGAGAGATTTACTGATATTGCTGCCGGCGAATATTTCAAAAAGGGTATTAGAGTTTCTAAGATAAAAATGTACATAAGCCCAATTGTAAAATTTATTCGTGATTATTTTTTCTTACTCGGATTTTTAGATGGGGGAGCAGGTTTAAGAATATGTTATATATCAGCGGGGGCTACGTACAAGAAATATCAAAAACTAAGAGGTACTGTCAATAGCATTATCATTAGTCGGACCGACAGTCTGGGAGATGTTATACTTACACTTCCCCTTGCAGGTGCAATAAAAAAGCAAAACCCAAATATCAAGGTAATATTTTTAGGCCGGACTTATTCAAAATCAATAATAGAAACCTCCGACTACGTTGATGAATTTATAAATTTTGACGATATTTTAAAAAAGACTAACCCTGATCAAATCTCCTATCTTAAAGGATTAAATGCCGATGCAATAATTCATGTTTTCCCCAACAAGGAAATTGCTCAAATTTCGAAGAAAGCAGGTATCCCTATACGAGTTGGAACGAATCATAGACTATTTCATCTTACAACCTGTAACAGGTTATTAAATTTAGGGAGAAAAAGCTCAAAACTGCATGAAGTACAGTTAAATTTAAAATTACTATCTCCATTTAATATCAAATACAATTATTCGCTAACAGAAATACCTGAACTATATGGCTATAACGATTTTGGAGACTTAAATGAGAACCTTAGAAATTTACTCTCAAAAAAGAGGAATAATTTAATAATACATCCAAAGTCGAAGGGAAGTGCAAGAGAATGGGGGTTGGATAATTTCTCGAAGTTAGTTGACCTGCTTCCTGATAAGAAGTATAAAATATTTGTGACTGGCACTCAGGAAGAGGGCAATTTAATGTTTGATTTTTTAAAAAAACATGAAGGGAAAATTGTTAATCTAACAGGAACATTATCTTTGAATGAATTAATTGCTTTTATTAGCAAAGCGGATGCTCTTGTTGCAACAAGCACAGGGCCATTGCATATTGCTGCTGCTACCGGAATAAAAGCAGTTGGTATTTTTGCTCCAATGAGGCCAATTCATCCTGGCAGATGGAAGCCAGTTGGTAAAAATGCCGATTATTTAGTGGTTGATAAAAAATGCAGTAAGTGCAGAAACGGTGGGATTTGTGATTGCATCGTTGGGATTAGTGAAAATCAAGTTTACAATAAATTATTAGTTTGAATAGCGGAATAAATAAACATTGGTACGTAATAATAAACCCTCATGCCGGTAGTAAAAAAACACAGACCGACTGGCCGGTTATTAGGAAATTATTGGAAGCTGAAGGCTTTAATGTTGAGTGTGTTTTTACGGAATATCAATATCATGCAACTGAACTTGCAAAAAATGCTATTCAAGCAAATGGCTTTTTAAAAATAATTGTGGTTGGTGGTGATGGAACTCTTAATGAAGTACTAAATGGTGTATTCCTTCAGGATAAATATAAACCAACAGATATAAAGATTGGCGTTATTTCGATAGGCACAGGAAACGATTGGGGCCGGATGTACGGAATGCCGCATGATTATTTGGAGCAAATAAAAATAATAAAGCGCAGTAAAACTTTTTTACAGGATGTAGGGAAGGTAAGTTACTATCACCGTAGCAAAGAAAAAGTACATTATTTCATGAATATTGCAGGAATGGGATTTGATGCTTTAGTTGCAAAAAAAACCAATATTGCTAAACAAAAAGGAGCCGGAGGAGTATTTACTTATCTTTTTAATTTGCTTACCGGATTATTTCAATTTAGCCACAATTATCTTGAGATAGACAGGGAAGGGGAGCGAATCTTCTCAGGCAAAGTTTTCAGCATGAGTATTGGAATTTGTAGTTATAATGGTGGAGGTATGATGCAACTACCATACGCCATATCCAATGATGGCCTATTTGATGTTACTTTAATAAAGAAAACGACACGACTAAAAGTGGTAAGAAATATTAAAAATCTTTACGATGGGTCGTTCGTAAAAATGAAGGAAGTTGAAACCTATACAGGCGAACAGTTTACAATATCTGCAGTCCCACAAAAATCAGTATTCCTCGAAACAGATGGGGAATCACTTGGACACTCCCCATTAAATTTTACTTTATTACCACTTGCCATTAAGGTGATAATAAAATAAATAACAATAATCAGGAGTTAATTTTTAACCACTTTTGGTATAGTAAAACTAAATATGCTGCCTTTCTCTGGAGTGCTTTCTACCCAAATAGTTCCATCAATTCTTTGTACAAAATCCTTTACAAGCATTAAACCTAAGCCGGAGCCCTGTTCATTTTCTGTGCCAATTGTTGAATATCCTGAGGTATCTACAAAAAGATTATCCATAATTTCAGATTCCATTCCTTGCCCGTTATCAGCAACTGATATAACAAAAAGGTCAGGTTTTTCTTCACATTTAATGGTAATTTTACCACCATTATAAGTAAACTTAAGAGCATTACTCAACAGGTTTCGAAATATTACTTGTAACATATTTTTATCCGCAACAACTTCAATGGTTTCATCAATACTGGTTATAATAGATATTTTCTTTTCATTAGCTTTAACCTGAATTGATTGAACAACTTTACTTACTAATACTAACAGATTTAACGGGTTAGGATTAGGCTTAATACTATTTTGTTGCGAACGAGTCCAGTTAAGTAAATTATCAATAAGCTCATATGTATTAGTTGCTACCGAACTCAACTGTAGTGAGTAAGAAACAACATTTTCAAAATTTCCAGCTTCTGCTTCTTCTTTCAATAAATAAGAAAAGCCAAGCAATGACGTGAATGGACTTCTAAGATCATGTGCAATTATTGAAAACAATTTATCCTTAGTTATATTTGACTCTTTAAGTTGCAATGAACTATCACTTATTAACTTGTTTTTAGCTTGTAACAAGGCTATTCGTTCCTTACGTTTTTTTCTTATCGACATTATCATAATCAACACTGATATGGCAATAGCAGCAATTAATGCAGCTATGAATACTAATATTCTTTGTCGGAAAATTACAAATTCCTGAAGTTTGTTTTCATCTTTTAATTTTTGATTTTCAAGCTCTTTTTGCTCAGATTCATATTTGGTTTGGATTTCTGTAAGCTCCTGAGCCTTCATAATATTATCAAGGCTATCTTTCATATTCACAAATCTTTGGAAATAATATAAAGCTTCCCTGTATTTCCCCCAATCTCTGTAATTACTCATAAGAGCTTCATAAATTTCTTGATTATGGGAGTTATATTCCGATTGTTCACATAGTTCAAGACTTTGTATTAGGTAATCCTCGGCCAACCCATACTTCTCTTGCTTTGAATATGTTTTCCCAATACTTATAAGGTTAAATATTTCTCCTTGCTTAATTCCTAGCTTTTTACAAATAGATAGAGATTGTTTAAAATATTTGCCGGCCTCTACATAATTCTCCATTTCAAGGTATATTACACCAATGTTATGGCTTGATTGAGCCAGTATATATTCGAAGTTGGATTTTTTTGCAATTTCATTAGCAATATTTGTATAGTAAATCGCTGTATCAAATTGAAGGAGACGTCGGTATACTATTCCCAATGAGTTATAATTGGAACAAAGTTGATAATTATTATTCGTGTTTAAATATATATCAACTGCTTTTTTAATATATCTAATGGCATTATCATATAATGTTAAATCAATATTAATGAGTCCAATATTACCAAGGGCGATTGCCTCATTTTCTTTCTGATTTAAACTATTAAAAAGTTTATGTGCTCTGAAATAGTAATCTAACGCTTTGTCGGATTCATTCAAGGCATCATATACATTGGCCATATTATTATAGTTCGCAGCTAATAAGGATGGATATCTGGTACTATCTATATTATCTATTGATAAATGGTAGTAATGTAATGCCGAGTCATATTCATATAGATCATTATAACAGTTTCCAATTAAATTATTTACCCTAGCAATATCTTCAATACTATCAATATAAAGATCAATACTGGTTTTAAAACTCGAAATAGCAAGGTCATTTTTGTATTCTTTGTTTAAGAATGAACCATATACTTTATAATAATTTGCAGATATGTAATTATTTTGAGTTTCTATTAATCTACTTTTAACGACGTCAAGATATTTAAAAGCAGAATCTGTATTATTTTCATTAAACTCATGTGCAATATCTAATAAAATACTCAACTCATCATCAACACTTTGTGCAACTATGAGCTCCGATTTTAAACTATCTATTACTCTTTGTGCAACACATAAGTTCACTAATAATAAAGCTAACAATAGCCCTATGAGTTTGATGCTTTTCAAATAAGTTGCTGGTTTATGGATTAATATCAATATTCAAAGGTAGTATTAATTCCTGTCGAACCAATTATTAGCAAGTAAAATCTTTTAAGTAAATGAATTTAAACCACAATACCTTGCTCAAGTAAAATCTAAAATAATAGGCTGGAATTTACTATTTATCCAAAAAAACCGGATATCGTATGATTATTTCTAGGTTATTCTTTCTTCTATTTTGAATAACATTGTGGATGATAATTTCTCAATATCAAATTCATCAAATAAACCCCAATCTTTACGAGCAACACTATCGTCAATACTGGCAGGCCAACTATCAGCAATTGCTTGTCTAAAATCAGGTTTGTATGTAATACTAAAATCCGGATGATGTTTTCTTATCTCATCTGCAATTTGTTTGGGAGTAAAGGACATTCCGGCCATATTGTAGCTCGATCTTAACGATAAGGTATCAGGGTCAGCATCCATTAGCTTTATGGTGTTTTTAATGGCATCATCCATAAACATCATTGGTAATGCAGTATTTTCTGATAGGAAACACTCGTAACTATTGTTTTTGATGGCTTCAAAGAAAATCTCAACTGCATAATCAGTTGTTCCGCCCCCCGGTTCAGTTTTATAACTTATTAATCCCGGATAACGTACACTTCTAAAATCAACACCATATTTATTAAAGAAATACTCTCCCCACCGTTCACCAGCGAGCTTTGAAATACCATACACTGTATTTGGTTCCATTACCGTAAGTTGTGGAGTATTATGTCGTGGTGTTGTTGGCCCGAAAACCGCAATTGAACTTGGCCAAAACAATTTTTTAGCACTTGATTGCTGAGCGGCCTGAAGTGTATTCATTAATGCTCTCATATTGATATCCCAGGCTTGCAAAGGGATTTTTTCGGCGTTCCCTGATAGTACAGCGGCAAGATTATAAACCTGGGTTATATTATGGCGCACCAAAAAATGAAGTAGGTTTTTATAGTCTAATACATCCAATATTTGAAATGGTCCCGTTTCACGAATCTCTTCAGGTGGATCCTTTATATCTGTAGCAAATACATTATCATTACCATATGTTTTTCTAAGTTCTAAAACAAGCTCCGAGCCTATTTGTCCTGAACATCCTATTACTAATATTCTTTCCATTAACTTGATTGATTTAAAAATTCTGCAACAAATTTATTAAACTATTGCTAGCAAAAACTAACCCATTCACAGTTTTCTTTTGGATGTTGTAGTATATTTGCAGTAAAATGGAATACGTTTAGCTATATGATTGGAATAAAAGAGGTTATAACCAAGCAAGACAGAAGAGAGTTCGTTGATTTTCAGTTTGAACTATATCAGGGAAATGAGTTTTGGATTCCTCCAATGAAAAAGGACGAGATAAAGCAACTTAGTCCACAAACTAATCCTGCTTTTGAAACATGTGATGCTAAATTTTGGACCGCATGGGATGGTGGAAAATGTGTTGGAAGAATTGGCGCAATTATTAATAAAGATTACAATAATAAAACAGGTGTTAAATATGGTCGTTTTACACGATTCGAGGTAATCAACGATAGTGATGTTACGAAAAAACTATTTGAAACGGCTGAACGCTGGATTAAGCAACAAGGAATGATCGGGGTTCATGGTCCTTTGGGATTCAATAACCTAGATAATCAAGGACTTCTTATTGAAGGATTCGATTACCTTCCATCCATTGCCTCAGTGATGCATTATCCATATATGCAAAAGCTGGTAGAAGATCAGGGATATAAAAAAGAAAATGATTGGGTTGAATTTAGGCTTAAAATTGAAGAAGTACCTGAAAAAGCATTACGGTTAGTTGAGATAATAAAAAAACGAAATAATCTTGAAGTAATTCACTTTAAAGAAAAAAGTGATATGAAACGATACCTAAAAGATGTATTTCATTTACTTAACCGGGCCTTTGATGAATTACCATATGTAGCACCATTCTCCGACAAACTGATAGAAAGTGCCACCAAAAAATATATGGATGTATTGCAACCAAAATATATAGTTGTGATAAAAAAAGAAGGAGAAATGGTTGCCTTTATTGTTGGTTTACCAAGTCTTTCAAAGGCTATGCAAAAGGCTAATGGAAAATTATTCCCATTTGGTTTTACACATATAATGAAAGCATTTAAAAATCCGGAAGTAATGGATTTACTGCTTACCGGAGTAGACCCTCATTATCAAAAACTTGGATTACCCGCAATATTAATAAGTGAATTGCAACAGACGATGATTGATAGTGGTGTTAAGTATGTTGAAACCACAGGTATGTTCGAAACCAACCTTAAGGGTGCAACCACATGGAAAAACTACGATCATATTCAGCATAAGCGAAGACGATGTTTTGTTAAGGAATTTTAATATGGGTATAAAACCGCTTCCTGTGTTGCAATCCGGAAGCACGGGATAAATGATTTTAATTCCTGTTAATATTACCCTGAAACTAGTGGACAAAAACTATTAATTAGTTTGGAAACCCCATTAATCTTATTTTCCATAATTTTGCACCCTTAAAATTTACTCTAATGAACAATAATCTTCAAATATATAATACATTAAGTCGCGCTAAGGAGAAGTTTGAACCCCTTAATCCACCCCATGTTGGTATGTATGTTTGTGGACCCACAGTTTATGGTGATGCACATCTGGGACATGCCCGTCCTGCAATTACATTCGACATTGTTTTTCGATATTTAATGCATTTGGGATACAAGGTTCGTTATGTTCGCAATATTACTGATGTTGGACATCTGGAAAATGATGCTGATGAAGGTGAAGATAAAATTGCAAAAAAAGCTCGACTTGATTCGCTTGAACCGATGGAGATTGTTAAGCATTTCACCGATCGTTATCACAAAAACATGGATCAGTTAAATGTACTTCATCCAAGCATTGAGCCAACTGCATCGGGACATATTATTGAGCAAATTGAGTTAATAAAATCCATTTTCGAAAAAGGTTATGCCTATGAATCGGAAGGATCTGTTTATTTTGATGTTAAGAAATACAGCAAGGATTACGATTACGGGAAGCTTTCGGGAAGAAAAATAGAAGATCTTCTAGAAAATACACGGGCATTAGCCGGACAGGATGAGAAAAAAAATAGTTATGATTTTGCTCTTTGGAAAAAAACCGACCCTAAACATCTAATGCACTGGCCATCACCATGGAGCGAAGGTTATCCCGGCTGGCATCTTGAGTGTTCAGCAATGGGTGCAAAATATCTTGGCGATACTTTTGATATCCATGGTGGCGGCATGGATTTATTATTTCCACATCACGAATCTGAGATCGCTCAGTCAAATGCATGTCGTGGTCATGATCCGGTTAAGTACTGGATGCATAATAACATGATTACCATTGATGGTCAGAAAATGGGTAAGTCATTAAATAATTTCATCACTCTCGATGAGTTTTTTAGTGGAAATCAAGAGGCTCTTGATTGTTCTTACAGCCCTATGACAATAAGATTTTTTATTCTTCAGGCTCATTATCGTAGTACTGTTGATTTCTCAAATGAAGCGCTTCATGCAGCTGAGAAAGGTATGCAAAAATTATTTAATACAATTGAGGTATTGGGTAAATTAAAGGCATCTGAGACATCATCCATAAATATAAAGCCTTTTAGGGCTAGTTTGTATGAAGCGATGGATGATGATTTTAACACACCAATCACAATTGCATATTTATTCGAATTATCCAAAATTATTAATCAGGTTAATGACGGCAAAGAAACTCTAATGGATGCTGACATTAAGGAAGTAAAGGATCTTTTTACTGTTTTTGTTTTTGATATATTGGGATTAATAAATGAGGTTGACGATAATAGTAATGATCAGCTTGTTGATCAACTAATGGGAACAATTCTTACCCTGCGTAAAGAGGCCAAGCAAAATAAAGACTGGGCAACTGCCGATCGTATTCGAGATGAACTCGGAAAGATTAATATAAAAATAAAGGACACCAAAGATGGTGCTGAGTGGAGTATTGATTAAGTTTTAGATCAGATTTTCTATGGTTTAAAATATCATTGTAAAAATAGCACCTTCATCTTGTTTCGATCGCACACTTATGCTACCCTTATGCATTTGCATAATTTGACGTGAAAGGCTTAAACCAATACCCGATCCCTTAGATTTAGAAGTAAAGAAAGGCATGAATATTTTATCCAGTAGATCATGATTTATACCCAGGCCATTATCGGCAATTTCGATTGTAGTACGATTATTGAGATTAACAGAGGCAACAATTGTAATTCTGGGTTTTGAGTTACCTGATTTTTTATCCGAAACAGCATCAATAGCATTGAGAAGAAGATTTATTAGAACCTGATCGATTAAATCAGGATCGGCCAGGATTTTCAAATCCTTTGGAAACAATTTAATTGTTGTTTCGATTTTCTTTTCTTCAAACTTTGGAGCAAGTAGCTCAATTGCTCTATCGAACATGTCCTGAGCATAAAAATGTCGGAAATTGGGTTTTGGTATACGCGTTAGATTCCGATAAATCTCTAAAAAATTAAGAAGCCCCTTACTTCTGTTACCTATGGTGGTTATGGCTTGTCGAACATTATCCATATCTTCAACGTACTCTGAAGTAGTTGGAGTTTCTCGTTCGTGACCTGCAAGAATTTCATCCACAGTCTCAGTAAGCGAAGAGATAGGAGTTATTGAATTCATTATTTCATGGGTAAGTACCCTGATAAGTTTTTGCCACGATTCAATTTCTTTTTGTTCAAGTTCAGGATGGATATCTTGAAACGAAACAAGTATGTATTCCTCTCCACGCATTCTAAACTGAGTGGCATGCATTGAAAGCTGAAGCAACTCGTCATCAACAAAAACTTTTATAAGTGATTTATCGCCGGCTTTCATGGCAAGTAGTTTATCAGGTAAATCTTCCTCAATAACGCTAAGATTTTTAATCATTCTCAAACGAGGCAGTTTCAATAATCGTTTTACTGCGTTATTAAAAACATCAACCGTACCATCTTTTTTAAACACAATAATACCAATACTAACATGTTGAATTACTGTAAGCAGATAATTAAAATGCTCCTCTTTTTCTCTCTTATTCTTATTAAACGCTTCTATAACTTCATTAAATTCCTTGTTTAATCCTTCAAAACTCTTTCCCAATTCATTATCAGTAAATGAACTTGTAAAATCAGCATGGCGAATTGATTCAAAGAATCTTGTTAGCTTCATATTTGTTTGTTCGGTGTACCTGATAAGGGATATAACCTGTGCAATTAATAGTATAGTAAGTATAATAGAACTTATGGCATAAGCAGTTTCTTTATGGATTACATAAATTAGTATAAATGTAACCATCAAAAGTATTACCCTTATTATGATCTGTATTCTAAATTTCCTATAGACCATACTTTTCTATTCTTCGGTAAAGCGAAGCTCTGGTTAACCCTAATTCCTTGGCTGCCCGGCTTATATTACCTCCATATTTATCAATTACTTTTCTCACAAGAACTTTTTCAACCTCTTCAAGGTTAAGGTTGTCGGAGGCAAAACCATCGTTGTCTTTATCTTCTTTTTCAACAATAAAAAAATCGTGGGGCTCAAGAATATTTGATTCACTTAATATTACAGCCCGCTCAACAGCATGTTGAAGCTCACGTATATTCCCTGGCCAATCATGCTTTTGCAGCCTTTTCATTGTGCCTACATTCATGCGTTTTTTTGGCACCTTGTATTTGTTACAATATGACTCAAGAAAGTGCTCAATCAAAGGAGCAAAATCTTCCAGCCTTTCTTTTAATGGGGGTAGTTTAATTTCAACAGTATTTATCCTGTATAATAGATCCTGACGAAACTTATTCTCGTTAACCATCTGATATAGTGGCATGTTTGTTGCACAAATTAACCTTACATCGATGGGTATTTCCTTGCTTGAGCCTAGCCGAATCACTTTTCTCCTTTGAAGAACACTTAACAATTTTGATTGTAAACCATGACTTAAATTGCCAATTTCATCAAGGAATATTGTACCTCCACTTGCAACTTCAAATCTACCTGCCCTATCTTCTTTGGCATCAGTAAAGGCTCCCTTTTTATAGCCAAAAAGTTCACTTTCGAATAAGCTTTCGGTAATTGCCCCCAGATCAACACTTATAAAAACATTATCCCTTCGGGGAGAAGCTCTGTGAATTGCACGAGCCACAACTTCTTTACCTGTTCCATTTTCTCCAAGTATTAGCACATTTGCATCAGTAGCTGCAACTTTGTAGGCAACTTTCATCACCTTCTGCATCGAATGCGAGGAGCCAATAAGGTTACTATGGTTTTGATTTTGATCAGCAATAAACACCTTTTGTTTCGACCTTAGATTCTCCAACTCAACTTTTGATTCCCTAATTCTTAAGGATGCCTGGATTGTTGCCAGAAGTTTTTTATTGTCCCATGGTTTTAATACAAAATTAGTGGCTCCTTCTTTAATACCCTGAACAGCAAGTTCAATATCTCCATAACCGGTAATAAATATTACAGTTGCAGCAGGATCATAATCTAAAATTGTATTTAGCCAATGAAATCCTTCTTTTCCGCTGGTGGCATCACGTGAAAAATTCATGTCGAGAAGTATAACATCATAATTTTCATTTTTTATGATGGTGGGAATATTTTCAGGATTTTTTTCTGTATGTACTATGTTGATGTGCTGTCTAAGAAACATTTTCGCTGCCAGCAATATATCTGAGTCATCATCAACTATCAATAATCTAGCGTTTATCTTACTCATATTCAGTGTGTTTTTAAGGTAACTATTTTGGTAAGGATAAAATTACATATAATTGTTCACCTTTGTACAAATATATGGACGATTTCGAACACAATATGTTACACTTTAACTATTCTTGTTTTATAAAAACTACAATATCAACATAATAGATGCGTTGGCACAGAATTAGTTAAAGTTTGTTAATAAGTGTTAATGTTGTTTTGGATAGTTTGACTTAGGTGACAAGAAAAAAAATTGAGATTAAATAAAGAAATGACGATCACAAATAACTACTTAATACTTATCCGGAAAAAAGGATTTTAATACAATGATAGAAACAATCGAGCTTACAAAAACATTCAAGACCGAATCGGTTGAAACAGTTGCATTACGTAATGTAAACCTGGTGGTTGAGAAAGGAGATTTCATAGCTATTATGGGACCTTCTGGGTGTGGTAAAACAACACTACTCAATATATTGGGCACTATTGATGATAATACTTCTGGGAAATATACTTTTTTCGGACAGGATGTATGTAATTTAAATGAAAAGCAGAAAACAGCAATTCGAAAAAGGAACATTGGGTTCGTATTTCAGAATTTCAATCTTATTGAGGAACTTACAGTTTATGAAAACATTGAATTACCACTTCAATATTTAGGGTGGAAAAAAAAGGATCGTAAACAAAGGGTTGATGAAGTTATCGATCAATTAAACATAAGTCATCGTAAAAATCTGTTTCCTGTTCAACTGTCAGGCGGACAACAACAACGAGTTGCTGTTGCAAGGGCAATAATTGCGAAACCACCGCTCTTATTAGCCGATGAACCAACAGGAAATCTTGACTCGATGCATGGTGAGGAAGTAATGACATTGTTAAACGATCTAAATAAATCAGGCACAACAATCATTATGGTTACTCACTCTCAACGCGATGCATCATACGCCAGAAGAATTATTCATTTATTTGACGGACAAATTATTAATGAAAATTTAAATATGATAAGGTAGATGATTCACGAAAAGTGAATGGATTTATAATAACAAGTGTTTGTAATGATAAGTAATTATTTTAAAACAGGAATTAGGGTGCTATTACGGCAAAAGGGTTACACTTTGCTAAACATAATGGGTTTAGCCGTGGGGATTTCTGTTTTTACTTTTATTTTTCTTTATATTCAAAGTGAGATTCGTTACGACCGACAATGGTCAGATCACCAAAATATTTACCGGGTTACAAGCGAATACAGTGTTGATGGCAAAGTGGAAAAAATTGCATTAACACCTTTTCGAATTGCTGAAGACTTTATTAGAGATTTTCCTGAAGTAGAATCAGCAACTAATATGTTCTTTACCGACCCCTCAGATGTAAATGATGTTTCTTCGGTTACATACAATGATAAAGTGTATGAAATTCCTGATATAACATTGAGCGACCAAAATTTCTTCGGTATATTTAATTATGATTTTGTTGAAGGAAATCCAGATACTGCATTAAATACCCCAAATACAATGGTTATCTCAACTGAGATGGCTTCGATGATTTTTGGTACTGAATCGGCGATAGGAAAAAAACTAAATACAGTAGTCAGGGAATATATAGTAGTTGGAGTATTTGAAAAAAAGTGTAATCCAACACATCATAATTTTGATGCTGTGGTTTCCGTCTCGTCACTTGAAAAAGAAGGTTTATTAAGATTAAAAAAAGATTGGTATTGGCTAACTTGCTATACTTACGTGAAATTATGCGATACTACTGATATAGAAAGCTTAGCCATCAGATTTAATGATTATGCGGATGCTAAGCGTAGTGAATTGACTCAGGAAGAGAATCTTGAAATTGATGGATATTTTCATAATAAATTTGAAGAGATTAGCAATGTTCATTTTAATACTGATCTTCAATACGACTCCCCATCTAACATAGATATTTCGTACTTATTCATTTTTGGTATAATAGCTGCCTTTATACTATTAACGGCATCGATAAATTATATAAATCTGGCAACGGCACGTTCACTTAAAAGAGCCAAAGAAATAGGGATTCGTAAAGTTATCGGAGCTAATAAAAGACAGCTTGTTTTTCAATATATTAGTGAATCTGTAATACTAACCACAATATCATTTATTCTGGCCTTGTCATTGGTTGAGATGTTTATGCCTCAGTTTAATCAGCTTGTAGGCAAAGAATTAACACTTGTAGGCAGTATTTTTTCGGGCGAAGGATTATTTTTTGGAGGGCTATTACTTCTGATGATATTCCTGCTTGCAATTATTGGGGGTAGTTTCCCTGCTTTTGTACTTTCATCATTTAATGCAGCTACAGTGCTAAAGGGCAACTATTCGATAATTCACAAATTTGGTGGACAACAAGTTGCTGCAGGACTATTGCGTAGATTTCTTGTAACTATTCAGTATGTAGTATCAATTGGGTTAATAATTTCCACATTTATCATTTATGCTCAAATGGATTTCTTAAAATCTCACGATTTGGGTTTTGAAAAAGACAATATCATAGTAGTAAATACACCTGATGATACATCTTTCAGACATCGGTTTCCAAAATTTTTAGTAGCTTTATCAAAGGATAATTCAGTATTGGAGGTGTCATCGGCTATGAATGTACCTGGTTATACTGAAAGCAAAATGCTTTTTTACGTTGGAGATACGTCAAAACAAAACATACAGGCTTTAAACTTTTATAGTATTGGATACAACTATTTTGAATTACTCAGAGCGTCAATCGCAGAAGGAGGGCACTTTGAGTATAATTCGTTTGATGAAGAATATAACAGCTACATAATTAATGAAGCAGCCGCTAGTTTTTTAAATCTTGATACTGCGGTAGGAACAAAACTAAATATTTCTTTCAACGAAAATTTTAAGGAAGGTAAAGTAGTAGGTGTTGTTGAAAATTTCAATTTTTCATCCCTTCATCGAGAAGTTGAACCTCTAGTATTTCTACTAAACCCTAAAAATGCCAGATATATACTGGTGAAGTTTAAGGATGGTCAAAAAGATAAAGTAATGGCTCATTTGCGCACAGTGTGGGAAGAGTTTAATGAGGATAGCTTTTTACACTTTGGATTGTTGGATAAAAAGCTGGAAAGCTTATATAAAGGAGACAATAACATGTTATCGATTTTCATTTATTTTGCATTTTTTGTTATATTTATTTCAAGTCTTGGTCTTTATGGACTAACTTCATTTTTAATACAGCAACGCACAAAAGAAATTGGAATAAGAAGAGTTTTGGGTGGCTCAGAGTTTCAAATTATTGGGATGCTGGCTTTTGTTTATCTTAGAGTAGTATTAATTGCCGGTCTTATTGCATCAGTAATTGTTTTCATACTATTAAGTAGTTGGTTAAACACATTTGCTTTCCATATATCAATGAATGGCTGGTATTTCGTAGCAGGGATAACGATAACATTAATAATTGCTTTTGGTACAGTGTTTATCAGGTCAATTAAAGTTGTGCAGGAAAAGCCATCGAAATCTCTTAACTACTCAGGATAATTAAATACCTAGTTGATTCTTCAATTCCTTAATCCTTGATTTACTCACATTAATTGTACTGCCATCTTTAAGTATAACAACATAGCTCTCCTTACCATATTTTTCTATTTTATTAATCTGGTTCAGATTGATTATATGTGAACGGTGAACTCTTGTAAAAGTTTTTTGAGGGAGAACTTTTTCAAGATAATTCATTGTGTCATTTTTCAAATATTTTTTATCGGCCGTATAAATTTCCACATAATCATCTTGTGCTTCAATTTTTATTATTGTATCAACTGGTACAACATCGATTTTAGTTCCTGTCTTTACAAATAATCGCTCTATTTGTTCAATTGATTCCTTTTTAAGGTTTGTAAAGTTTTCAATGTTTTTGTTTGTTATCCTTATTTTTTCTGCTGATTCAACTCTGTTTTCCAACCGAGCTAGAACTTTGTTAACAGCTTCATTAAATCTATCACGTGAAAATGGTTTCATCAAATAATCAACTGCGCTAAGCTCGAATGCTTTAATTGCAAATTGATCGTAAGCAGTAGTAAATATAATTTCAGGAACCTCATCCAACAGCTCAATCATTTCGAAGCCGGTAAGCTTTGGCATTTGAATATCGAGGAAAATCAAGTCGGGTTTTGTTTCCATTATAGTTTTTACACCAGTAAAGCCATCCTGGCATTCGCCTACAAGTTCGATATTTTCGTTTGTTTTAATATAAGCTTTCACTAAATCTCTAGCTGGTGCTTCATCTTCAATAATTACAGTACGTAGTTTATTCATATCGACTATCTTTTAGGTAATTTCAATGTTGCTCTGAACATTAATTTTTCGGCAGATACTTCAAAAAGATCCTGACGTTTATATATAATTTGCAATCGCTTTTTAATATTTTTAAGTCCAATTCCCTCTCCTTTTTTCTTTTTCGTATCTGGATCATATTCATTCCGAATTTCTATAATAACATGGTCATCATCTTGGGTACATTTTAATTCAACCAGTACCTCTTCGGTGCTATCATAAACTCCATGTTTAATGGCGTTTTCAATTAATGGTTGAAGTATCATGTTTGGAATTTTAAAGTCATTGCACTCATTGGGTATATTGGTTGAAAAGTTTAATCGATGACCGAATCTTATTTTTTCAATATCAAGATAGCGTTGCAAATTACTAAATTCTTCCTTGAGACTTGCTTTTTCATCTTTATCATGACTTAAAGTATATCTTAGGAAATCGGAAAGTTTAATCACCATATCCTGTGCCTTATCGGGATTGGTGATGGTAAGAGAGCTTATTGAATTAAGACTATTGAATAGGAAATGGGGATTTATTTGTGATTTTAGTGCTGAAAGCTCAGCTTCATTAACAAGAGTTTGTAATTGAGCCTCTACTTTTACTTTTTCCTGAAGATCTTCATAAAAAAGCATAACGTAATAGAACATTATAAACAGCAAGTAGTAGAAAATCCCTGTGATTATTCTCCAGGGTAAACTCTCATTCAAAAACTCGCGGTATGATGTTGGGTCAGGGAAAATATAAATTAACAAAAAGTATGAAATGGTTATCCATGCAGCAATAGCAAGCACCGCAACAATAAGATGATTAAATACCAGATCGAAAATATTGGGTGTTTCTTTCAAATTAAATCTAATTACATACCATAAATTTAATCCTAGCAAAGCAAACAGTGTATTAAACACAGCTGAATCGGTAATGCTTATCACACTTTCAACCCCATAAAAGAAATTAATGATGAATGTATGGATCAGGAAAATCGTAATCCATATTGCTATGTATGCAAGTATGTAATTTCTGTTTTTAGAAATCGGGTTTAGCATGGTAATTAATATGTAAATAAAAAATACCAATTGTCAAAGAACAAAAACAACGCAATTCTAAAAATTTCATATCAAATTAGTTTTGACAATTTGAAGTTATAGATTGGTTATTATTTGTCATTTGATTATTGGTAATAATTTGATTATTGCTCTTTTTTAATAGCTCTTTATTTCCATTCCTCCAAAGATTACAGCACCTTTTAAATATAGAACACCTTCTGGTTCAGTATCGTCGGGTTTAATGGATCTTTTATCGTTAAAGCCTCCAAATATTGAAAACATATCTGACTTAACTACCCATGTATCAGGGACAACAAGCTTTGATCCCCCAAACATTGTGAACACATCTATAGTACATCCGTCAGGTGAAAGTTGGGCTTCTTTAAAATTAAATTCAGATCCGCCAAAGATTGCAGTAATATCGCCTCCCTTAAAGTTTTTTGATTGGATAATTTTGGTTCCTCCACCAAGAACACTTATATCATCAATGTAATCGCTTAGGTTTCCAGCTTTATTTCCAGAAACACCATGATATTTATTCTGTCTTCCTCTACGAGTTATAATTAGAATTCCCACCCCAATTAATATTGCAGGTAAAAATACCTGTCCAAGAGATATGCTATAATTCACCAAACTTGGCAGCCAGAATACAACTCCAAGACCAATTAGAATGTATCCTGCTGTTGGCCGTTCTTTAGTTGCAATTATTATAATACCAATTGCTATTAAGAGAGTTTTCCATGAGAATATATAATAACGTATTGGGAAATTTGTAATGTCAAATGTGTCGAATAATAAGAGAGCACCAATAACCATTAGGATGATCCCTATAATTAATTTTCTGTCGGTTGATTTATTTTCCATTGTAGTATATTTTTCGATTTACAAAGCAAAACTATCTAGTTTGGGCACTAATGTAAATAAAAATTCGGTAACGGGAGTAGTTTTGTCGGTGGTTGGCGATGGTTTCTGTTGATTTTGTTGGAGCATGATAGCTAAAATGAATTATAATGGGAAATACGGCAAACTAAAGGTTATGAGGTCTTGATTTTTTCTCATAAAGACGGCCTTCTGATCCAAGCCAATCAAACTCTTTAAAAACATAGGCTACAGCTTCCTCATATTTGTCAAACGATGAGGTTTTTTTAATACTATTGAGCACCTTATGTGGATCATTAAATGAATATGCCAAATAGCTCCATAACTCCTTAATTGCACCAATAGCCTGTAATCTGTCATTGTTTTTTTTTCGGTATGCCAAATAAAGATCAGTGATAAACTTATATACTCTTTCACCTTGCTCAACTATATTTGAATCGACTTGTCCTTTAATTTTCATCGGTAAAAATGGGTCAACAAGAATTCCCCTGCCAATCATCCAATTATTAATTTCTAAAAGACCTTCATTAAACTTATGGAAGTCCTCAATAGTAAATATATCTCCATTGTAGACAATTGGAATATTGCTGATCGCGACGGCCCTTTCAAAAGCCTCAATATTCACATCACCAGTATAAAGCTGTTTTCCAATTCTGGCATGAATTGTTAGCTCAGAAATATTGAATGAGTTATATACCTTCATTAACGAGATTATTTCATCTTCTGAAAAATATCCCAATCTACACTTTATGGAAAATTTGATACTTATATTAGGCATTACTATATTCAATATTTCACCAACCATGTCCGGATAGGGCAACATACCCGATCCTCTTTTTTTATTGGCAACTCTAGGATAAGGGCACCCCAAATTCCAATTTACCTCATTAAATCCTTTTTTTTCACAGAAGTTAGCAAATCGGGTTATTTCATCTGCATCTTTTGATAGCATTTGTGGTATAACTTCAACTTTATTCTGTGTTGGAAAATTGAATTCAAAAGCTCTTTTAGCGAGACTATTGGGTTTTTGAATTCCTGTAAAAAAGGGTGTAAATAGCTTATCAACTCCACCAAAATGTTTAGTATAAACCTCACGATAAGTGTAGGTTGTTATTCCCTGAAAAGGGGCTAAGTATATAAGTGGTTTCGAGTTCATCTTTTTGCAGTTATCCCACATTCAAAAATAGCTGTTCGGGATTTGTAATCCCGAACACATGTGTTTGCAGATTTAAAATCTGCATCCAATATCTTCCGGATCTACAATCAGGAAGAGCATCCTGTTAAGTTTTTTTTCAGGAAGTTTATTGTTTACTTTACAACCTTCAGCTTCAACTCATCCAACTGTTCATCAGCAATAACTGAAGGTGAGTCGATCATAATATCACGACCTGAGTTGTTTTTTGGGAAGGCGATAAAATCACGAATAGAATCCTGTCCACCAAATAGAGCTGCTAATCTATCGAAACCAAGGGCAATACCTCCATGAGGAGGAGCACCATACTCAAATGCATTTAACAAAAACCCAAATTGATCCTGAGCTTCTTTATCAGTAAAACCAAGATGTTTTAACATTAGTTTTTGCAGATCCCGATCATGAATTCTTATTGAACCACCACCTATTTCAACACCATTTATTACAAGATCATAAGCATTGGCACGAACCTCACCTGGTTTTGTGTCAAGCATATCAATGTCTTCAGGTTTTGGAGATGTAAAAGGATGATGCATAGCATGATACCTTCCTGAATCTTCGTCCCATTCAAGCAATGGAAAGTCAACAACCCATAATGGTGCAAAAACCCCGGATTTACGAAGTTCCAGTTGATTACCCATTTCTAAACGTAGTTCACTAAGTTGTTTTCTAACTTTTTCTGTTTCACCCGAAAGCACAAGTATTAAATCACCTGATTTTGCTCTCATCTTATCAGCCCATTCTTTCAAGGCTTGCTGATCAAAGAATTTGTCAACTGAAGATTTAAAACTACCGTCCCCATTACCTGCCTGTTCGGCAGACAGGCATTTTACGTAAATCATACCTTTGGCACCAATCTGTGGTTTTCTTACAAAGTCTGTAAGTTTATCGAGTTGCTTGCGGGTATAATCGGCACATCCTTCTACAACTATTCCAACAACAAGTTCGGCATCATCAAATATTTGGAATCCTTTGTTTTTCGCAACATCGTTTAATTCAACAAACTTCATCCCAAACCTAATATCAGGTTTATCGCTACCATAATATTTCATGGCATCGGCATAATCCATCCGAGGAAGTTCGGCACAATCAATCCCCTTAACAGTCTTAAAAAGATACTTAACCATTCCTTCAAAAGTGCTCAGGATATCATCCTGTTCAACAAATGCCATTTCGCAATCAATTTGAGTAAACTCAGGCTGACGATCAGCACGCAAATCTTCATCACGAAAACACTTAACAAGCTGATAATATCTGTCGTATCCGGCAACCATCAGCAATTGCTTAAATGTTTGTGGGGATTGTGGGAGAGCGTAAAACTGTCCCTCATTCATTCGTGAAGGAACAACAAAATCACGAGCTCCTTCAGGTGTTGATTTTATCAGATATGGGGTTTCTATTTCGAAAAATTTCTGACCATCAAGATACTTTCTTGTTTCAATGGAAAGGCGATTTCTTAATTCCAGATTCTTACGAAGAGGTTGACGCCTCAGGTCAAGATACCTGTATTTCATTCTTAGCTCTTCACCACCATCAGTATTATCTTCAATGGTAAAAGGCGGTGTGAGTGAAGCATTTAGTATCTCAATTCCGGTAAGATCAATTTCAATACTTCCTGTGAGTATATTTGGGTTTTTCGATTCGCGTTCAATTACTTTACCAGAAGCCTTTATTACAAACTCTCTACCTAATTTTCGTGCCGCTTCAACAACCGAATTGTCTGATCTTCCTTCTTCTATAAGTAGCTGGGTAATCCCATAGCGATCGCGAAGGTCGATCCAAATTAAACCTCCTTTATCACGTACTTTTTGAACCCATCCCGACAGGGTTACTTCCTTATTAACATCTTCTATTTTAAGCTCTCCGCAAGTGTGTGAACGTAGCATTTTTATTGACTATTTATTATTGTTTATTGACTATTTTAAATTGCAATTAATTTTAGGCCGCGAAGTTACTAAAAAGGATGTTATATGTGAATAGAGTTTATGAGTGTGGTGACTTGAGGTGGGTTAAGATTAGGTGCTAATAATCAACAAGCATTTTTGTTATTGGAATGCGAGGGACTAAATACTGAGCTGAGTCAGTTTGTTTATGAATTTTTCGTACCACATCCATCCCATCAATTACTTTTCCAAAGGCTGCAAAACCATGATTATCTGAATTCCTGCCACCACCAAAATCTAACGAAGGCTGATCGCCAACGCATATGAAAAACTCAAACGTAGCAGTCCCAGGCTCATATCTGGCCATTGAGATAACACCATCTTTGTGCAAAATTCCAGTTTCCTTAGTGCTTTCATGTACAATGGGGGGTAATGCTTGAGGATGATTATCTTCGTATAGACCTCCTTGAATTACTTCAATTTTAATCTTACTAAGTGGTTGGTTTTTCGGTGTTACAACTCTGTAAAATGTTGTTCCAATATATCTTTTTTCATCTATGTATTTAATGAAATTATTAGTTGTTACGGGAGCTTGTTTTTCAAAAAGTTCAATCGTAATATTACCTAACTCTGTTTCAATAACAATGGTTGGATTGTTTTGTTTACATGAAATAAGTAGTATTACAATTGATAAAAATACAATCAATCTTTTCATAATAACCAAAAATACAATATTTTCGTAAGGTGCTCCACTTTGGCACGACTAACAATTATGTTAAAAGAAAGCCGAAATCATAAAGCGAAACAAGTTCTTAAGAGGAAGGAATCCATAGAAAGTTGGCAACTCTCTCGTAAGAAATTCATAATTGGATCCTTCATGGGAGGCCTATTTACCAGTCTGCCATCTATTTCCATTGTTGGCCAAGGAATAAATAGTAACGATATTCTATCTCAAACACAGTTCTCATTAATTGCATCCGTTCAAAATATTCTTTTCCCATCTGATAGTAACGGGCCAGGAGCATCTTATGTTATGGCCGACAAATATTTACTTTGGGTATTGACAGATAAACGAATGGATCCCGAAGAAAAAGAATATATAGTTAATGGAATTAGCTGGGTTGAAGAAAAAGCAGAGGAAAATTATTCTTTGACTTATAATAAATTATCTCAATCTCAAAAAGAAGAATTAATTACTGATATTGCAAAAGAAAACTGGGGGAAAAGCTGGTTGGGTGTAATACTGAATTTCATCTTTGAAGCATTATTGAGTGACCCACAATATGGTGGAAATCCTGAAGGAATTGGTTGGGATTGGCTACAACATAATCCGGGTTTTCCACAACCCACAGTACCATTACTATATCCTGAAATATTATCAACTGTTTCCAAAAACCAATAATTATATGGCTTCTCAAAAATTTGATGTTTGTATTGTGGGAAGTGGCGCCGGAGCATCTCCAATAGCTTACGAACTCTCGAAAAAAGGCTATAAGGTTGTTGTGTTGGAAAAGGGTCCCTGGTTTAAAACAAAAGACTTCTCAAAAGATGAAATTACAGCAACACGACGAGAAGTATATACACCACGTCTTGAGTATGAGCCTCAAGTTATTGAAAGTAAGAATGACCAAGGTGAATGGGAAAGTAAATCAACCTATACCACTGGAAATAGCTTCTGGAATGGGAATATGGTTGGTGGATCCACAAACCTCATGAGTGGTTATTTTCATCGCATGAAACCAAATGATTTTAAGCTGCTCACTACTTATGGTAAAATTAAAGGTGCTAATGTTGTGGACTGGCCAATTGATTATGATGAAATGGAGCCATACTTTGATAAGGTTGAGAAAACAGTAGGAATCAGCGGGCGTGTTGTTAATCACTCCGCTTTAGAACCACGATCGAATGAAAATTTCCCATATCCGCCTTTGGCTGAAAATGCAATCTCAAGTAGGCTTGATAAAGGGGCAAACGAGATAGGATACATAGCAGTTCCTATACCGAGAGCAATATTGTCGTTACCCGAAGGAAGCAGGTCAAGTTGTTTTTACTCCAATTACTGTGGAAGCTATGGTTGTGCATCTGATGCCAAAGGAAGTGCAAGAGTTGCTTTGCTGGATAAAGCCCTCGAAATTGGAAAATGCACAATTATCCCAAACTCAAAAGTCTATAAACTAGAAACAAATGGAACAGGGAAAATAATAAGTTCCTGGTATTATGATGCAGAGGGTAATAAGAAGAACATTGAAGCGAAACTATTTGTTATTGCTTGTCAGGCAGTTGAAACATCAAGATTATTATTAATGAGTAAGAATAAGGAATTTCCCAATGGTTTGGCAAACAATTCAGGATTAGTTGGGAAGAACCTGATTTTTTCAGCCGGAGGTACAGGATCTGGTACTTTTAGATATGATGTTCTTGCAAAAGAAGATGCTGAACAATTAAAAGTGCCTGGGTTGTTTGTAAACAGAGCCATTCAGCATTGGTATGAAATTGACGACAAAAAAGAGTTCTCCCAGAAAATAAAGGGTGGTACTGTTGATTTCTTGTTCGAACATGCTAATGGCATAAGTAAGGCAATTAGGAATAAAAAGGATAATGAAGGAAATCTGGTTTATGGATCATCTCTAAAAACTAAAATTAAGGACTATTTTCTAAATCAACGAAAGTTAAATTTTGAAGTTTTTGCCGATTGGTTACCAACTGACAATTGCTACGTTTCACTTGATGAAAAAATAGTTGACATGTGGGGAGATCCGGTTGCAAAAATCAGGGTGGATAACCATCCACACGATATTGAAGTGGGAAAATATCTGGCAAAAAAGGCTGAAGCCCTGCTTGAAAAAGTTGGAGCAACCGATATCAGATCATCTATCAATGGATCTCCTCCAACCAATCTTATGGCAGGGGGTTGCAGGTTTGGAGACGATCCAAAAACTTCAGTACTCGATCGTAATTGCAAGGCACATGAAGTTGAAAACCTATTTGTAACCGATGGTAGTTTTATGCCAACAGGCGGAAGTGTAACTTACACATGGACAATCTATGCAAACGCCTTTAGGGTTGCTGATGCAATGCTAGAAGACCTTAAAAAAGGATAATTCAATATTTAGATTTGATATGACCAAATAATCTATTCTTCTTCATAAATATTGTCATCATTTCTATAACCTGGTTCATCAAGATACCAATCGTTGTAAACTGCGCCAGAGCTTTCTGCCCAAGGAGAGAATTTGAGATAAGCAGACAGTATATCAATTTGTTCAATTGGATAATCAAAGCTGGAAGGAGTTTCAACTACCCATGGCAAATAATTTTCGGTTAAATACCATTTTCCGGTCAATGGATCTGAATTATCATGACTTGTACCAAAATAAGTGTCGCTTGCAAGTGAGGTAGGTGCATGGTCGATCATATGAATTTCTTTGCCTCTTTCCTGATCAACATAAATAAACGGATTGTAAGGCTCTAAACCAACCGCGAACTGAGGATCATCAAAATATACTGTCACGGTAATTGTATCAGTAACAACAGTGTTTCCGCCTGGCACAGTATTAAAAATCGCGCTGCCATAATATGTGTTGATTGCATCATAAAATATAACAACAGTATTATCAATATGTCCATTTTCATATCCCTTCGCATTTAAATCAAGGGTTCCCATCACATTAACAAATCCGGTTGCACTTGCACACTTTGAAGATTCGATTGGGAATGATATTCCAAAACCATTGTTTAATGCTGCTCCTGCAGCTTTAATATGTGTTTGTGCAATAATATCTACAATAAGGTTATTGGCATTTGTAACCATTTGATAATTAAAATCAACAACAAGATCGTTAAAGTCATAGTCGCCAAGACCAGGCCATAAATCTTCAAAAGCCAAACTTGCAAAATCAGTTTGGTTAGGATAATAATTATTGAAAGCCCTTTCCGGGTCATCTGGATATGCATCATCAACATCCAAAACACCATCTCCATCAGTGTCAACATCTCCGGTACCGCCTTCCGATCCTGGGTTACAATTATCAGCAGGAATAGTTATCTCACAGAACTTTACGGTATTCTGGATAGTTCCATTGTTTATTTCTATACCATCTGCATCACATAAATCAACACGTGACCTAACCTGACCAGACGAATTAATAATAGTAACTTCAGATATCATAACCTTTGAATAGCTACTACTTTGGCCTTGGATTCTGCCATTAACGGTAAGGTTTTTTGTTTGGATTAGAGATGAATTACGGACATAAACATAGGAAGAACCATTAATTATAAGATTATTTGCAACGTTAATATAACTATAATTAAAAACTCTATAATCAACCATCAAATTACCTGTTATATTAAGATTACAATAATTGTATATGTATGCTTTGTTGTTTACATTCATACTACCTGATATAGTAAATGTTCCATAATTATATAACCTGCTATTTATATTTCCCGAATAATTTCCACTAAGGTTTATTATTCCTTCGTTGTTAAATTTATTACTGTTGTTGTTAATACTACCGGCTATATTCATATTGCCATAATTATAGAATTTGCGGCCATACTTGGTATTTACATTACCACTGATATTATACAAGCCAAAGTTATAAATATCAATTTTTGAGTCAATATTCAAATCGCCAGAAGTTGATACTATTCCTGTACTACTAATATATAATTTACCTGTATTATTCACTACTGTAGCAATCTGACTAATGCTGGCATTTCCGCATATCACTATGGTTGCATTTTGTGCAAACTGCAATTGGTTTGTGATTGTTAAGGTTGTTCCTTCGGCAACACAATAGTCTTTATTTTTCTCCAATACCAAATTAGTATAAGTCCCTGATAAAGTTTCATCACAATTACTCCCACAACCGGGATCCACAACAACCGTTTTTTCATATGTGATTGGCGGATATAGTAGTTCCTTAGTATTGAATGTGTGATTAATTATATTACTTGTTAAAGGTATTTCAACAATTTCGAATAACCCATCCGGGCTACGGTTTTCAACATATATACTACTAATTCTATCCGGTATTTTAAAAGATATCGAATATTGATATGAGTTATTGGTAATTCCCCGATTTAATACTCTTCCACCAGAACCCGGTTCTTCCTGATAAATAGTGATTATATGCATTTGTTCAGCTTTGAGGAATGGAACTACAGTGAAGTTTGCCTCAATCTGTTTGATATTTTCGAATGTGAAATTTGGATCTATAACTAATTCACCGAAAGTTTTATCAGCAGGAACAGGTTCACTGGGTGTTTTCTTCGTACATGAACTAGTTGTTAACAATCCAATTAATAGTGTAAGGCTTAAATAAAGAAGTATATTTTTCATGATTCATTGATTTATAGATATTGCATAAATACTATGCCAAGAGAGTATCCTATTTTTAGGATACGTTAAGAACGTAAAAAAAGTTGCGTTAATACGCATATTTTCTGGGCTTTACGAATTGCATATTTATAATTATTATCACAATCTATTATTATTTAAAATAAGTAGATCGTCCCACATTTATACTCGGCTCTCATTTTTGGAATAGTTTGTTGTTATATATTGCTTATATTTGAAAAAAAGAAAACATGGAAAACTTCACAGTATATAACCCAACCCGACTTCATTTTGGTGGAAACATAATTAATAATCTAGGTACTACGGTTAAACAATACGGAAAAAGAGTATTACTGGTTTATGGAAAAGGCTCAGTAAAAAAATATGGGTATTATGATCATGTTGTTTCTCAACTTCAGGAATCAGGTCTTGAAATTTTCGAATATTCCGGAATTAAACCAAATCCAATAATTGAAGATGTTGAAAAGGCAACAATAATTGGAAAACAGAATAATGTTGAAGTTATTGTTGCTCTGGGAGGAGGTAGTGTTATTGATTCGGCCAAAATAATTTCACTTGGCATAGCATCTAACGAAAATCCATGGGATTTTATGACATGGAAACTAACCCCTCAAAAGGCAATTCCTCTTGTAACGGTATTAACTTTAGCAGCTACAGGTACTGAGATGAATGCTGCAGCAGTGGTTCAAAACCACAGTACTGGTCAAAAAGTTGGCTATGTTAACCCTCTTATGTTTCCAAAGGACTCATTCCTTGACCCTTCGTTTACAGTAACTGTTCCGAAGAATTATACTTCATATGGTATTGTTGATTTAATTGCTCATTCTTTGGAAGCTTTTTTTGGACAAGGCGAACCATCAGTAATTGATCAAATTACAATCGATATTATTAAAGATGCTATTCAATTTGGTCCTTTATTAATGGATGATTTAACAAATGTTGAGCTTAGAGCTAAAATAATGCTTGATGCAACTCTGGCTCTAAATGGTTTAACTAGCTATGGTAAGAAAAGTGGCGATTGGGGAGTGCACGGATTAGGACATGAGCTCTCACTATTGTTCGATACACCACACGGAGCATCACTTAGTATTGTTTATCCAGCCTGGCTAAAACTTCAAAAAAATAGAATTCCCAAAAGGATTATTAAACTTGGGAAAGGACTTTTTGGTGTTGATACAGTTGATGAAACAATTGAAAAATTAATGGCATTCTTCATGAAAATAGGTTCTCCTGTTTCCTTAAATGAGATCGGTTTATCGGACGATAGTAGGTCAAGCATATTAGAGCAATTCAAGAAAAACAATGTTTCAGGAATGCACCATAATCTAAATGAAGTTGATCATAAGAAACTGGTTAATTTCATGTTGTTTCAGTAATAAACTATTTTCCTAGTAATATTTTGACACAGATTCGCAGATTAAAAAAGAATAGTTAAAAATATATTCCTTTTCTTTTAATCAAAAATGCACAGATTGATATATCTGTATTAGACAGATATAGTTTGAGAAAATTATTTCTATCGATTTCAATCAAAAATTTTGTTAATCTGTGAATCTGTGGCCTCTAATTAAGAGCAATAAAGCAAGTAGTTATTTACAAACACCAAATAATATTTCATTATATTACTGACAACCAGGATGTAACTTAAATGGAGTAAAATTAGTATAAGAAATAAAGCACTGGCAAAAAGCTATTTATTTGAGAGTTTTGATTTTGATGTATCAATATTTTTCATATTTTTGAAACGAAAATAAGCAACAAATAAGCAAGCATGGAAAATAAGCAACGTACCGGACATAGTCCGGAGGTGGAGAATATTCTCCTAAAAAAGCGAATTCTCAAACTCGAAAGTAAAATTGCTACTTTGGAATTAATTAATTCTTTACCACCTGCATCAAATAGCATTTATAACGACATTCTTGATAATATACCTCTTGCCATACTAAGTCTCGACACCGACGGGCATCTTCAACTTGCTAATTTGTCGTTTATTAAGTTGTTTGATTTCGATAAAACAAAACTTAACGCAAAGCTTCATATAAATAAGTTTAGACCTTTTAAGGGAACAACACTTATAAAAAAAATAAACAAGTTATTGGATAACCAAATGCAATTTGACCATGAAATAAACCTTGGTGAAATTGGGAATACTGAAACCCTGTTCAGATCAAGGGGTATTACAATTCTTTCGGATGATGACGAAGTAATATCCTATATGTTAATAATAGGTGATATTACTAAGCGAAGACTTGCAGAAAACAATTTGATAAAAGCAAAGGAAAAAGCAGAGGAAGCCAATATGCTTAAAACAGCTTTTCTGAGTAATTTGTCACATGAAATCAGGACACCTCTTAATCATATACTGGGATTTTTAGAATTATTGCTCCTAAATGATACATCCAACGAGGAAAGGGTAGAGTATTCAACAATTGTACGTGGTAGTAGCGAAGTGCTTTTAAAACGTATTGATGACATTATCGATATCTCAAAGATTGAAACGGGGCAAATGGATATTAGAAAGGAAAAGGTTAACGTTATTGAATTTCTTGCGGATTTATACGAGGATTGTAAAACCTTCAAAACTAAATATCAAAGAGAAAGGGTTGATTTTCAGATTAATACACTGCATGACTACACTGATGTTGTGCTTCTAACAGACCCAGTTAAACTACGACAAATAATCATTAGCTTTGTTGATAATGCATTTATTTTCACCCAGGAAGGAAAGGTTGAAGTTGGGTTTAAAATTAAAGATAAAAATGGCATTTGTTTTTACGTGGTTGATACCGGAGTTGGAATAGATGCTAAACACCATGAAAGTATATTTGAACATTTTCGCCAGGTTGATAATTCGTCAACACGTAAAATTGGAGGTTCCGGACTTGGGTTGGCAATTTCACGTGGACTTGCTCAACTACTAAATGGTAATATTAAGATGCAGTCAAAGCTTGGTATGGGATCGTCCTTTTATCTTAACCTTCCTGAGTCGATTATTTCACTTGAAACAAAATCAACAATACAGTTACCTGCTGATAGTGTTTATGACTGGAAGAATTCAACATTATTAATTGCTGAATACGAGGAGGTTGATTACAATTTACTCAAAGTAATACTTGGAAAAACAAATGCAAAATTATTAAGAGCCAAAACGGGTGATGAAGCAATTAGATTATATCATGAAAATAAACCCGACTTAATTCTGATTAACTTCGACCTTCCTGTTATTAATGGTGAAGAATTTGCGAAGATTATTAAGTCAAAAAACTCAATGATACCCATTATTGCTCAAATTGATTTTGCAAACGAAGAAAATATTAAGCGCGCAAAAATTTCAGGTATCGACAAACTGATAACAAAACCAATTCAAAAAAGTACTTTATTAAACACTATTAATGATTTAATTATTAATAGTTGGTTTTAATTCATTTTGATAATCCAACCTCTTCAATATAGTTTATATTTATTCTATTTGATTAATTCAATAATCGGATGAGCACCACTTGTTAGTGTTCCTTAAGGTATGTTAATAAAGGTAAACCCACACAAATAAAACAACTATTTGTGCAACCATTCATTAAACTATTATGTCATCCAATTTGATTTGAAGGTATTTTATTATCTTTCCAGAATTTTTAAAAGACCAAAAACTGGTTGAAATTATTCTGAATGGAGTTTGATAGTACTTTCATAAAAAGGCTTAAAGAAAACGACTCAAAAGCGCAAAAAGTTTTTTACGAACAACTTGCGCCCAAGATGTATGGCATATGCTTGCGTTTTGCCTTAATAAATGAAGATGCAGATGATATATTACAGGATGGATTCATTAGAGTATTCAGACACATCAAAGATTTTCGTGGAGAAGGTTCTCTTGAAGGTTGGGTTCGTCGAACAATTGTCAATACTGCAATAAACTACTATAAAAAGAAAATTAAACAGGGAATTAATACTGATTTAGATTTTGTTAAAGGAAAAGTAAAAGAACAGAATAATATTGTTGAAAAGATGTCGGCTGATGAGTTACTTGTTATGATTAATCAATTACCACCCGGTTATAGAATGGTTTTTAATCTAAATGTAATTGAGGGTTATACTCATAAAGAGATAGGAAAAATACTTGAGATAAGTGAAAATACATCGAAATCTCAATTATCACGAGCACGGGCATCACTTCAAAAGAAAATATTTTCAATAAGAGACAGAGAACAAATTGGATAATAACACAAATATCGACAATCTTTTAAGAGAAAAATTTGAATCATTTTCTCCTACTCCGCCAGAGCATATATGGAAAGGTATTGAAGAGGGTATTAGCGCAACTCCCATGCCTTTTTTGCTTAGGAACAAAAGACTAATAGCAGCAGCTTCTATACTATTACTGGCTCTTTTTACTTCACTTGTTATTTTTAACCCTTTCTCCGGACATACTTATGGTGATGATATGGTTCAAAATAAAAATTCAGAAAAAACAACACCATCTCAAAATTTAGAAGATGATGAATCATCAACTTCAGAAGAGTCCAACATTTCTGTTGATAATAAAAATGAGATACCTAATACTCCTGTAATTGATACTAAAAAGAATATTGGTGTTACTAAAAATCAAAGTAATAATAATGTTACATATAAAGAAGTAGTTAATGAGGATGATGTTGTTGTTAGTCATGAAAATGTTGAAGAAACCGAAATTGTTACTAAACGACAGATTGTTCAAAACATAGCAATCAGCAGAGAAATTATCTCTCACAATATGCTTTCCCATAGGAGAGGCTTGATTAGTTTTGAATCATATGATAATACCTATACTCCAATTGACAGAAATGAAGTTTACCATATACCAGGTGAAATAGAAGTTGATTTAGTTGATAAGCCAATTAATTCGAGATGGGAAATAGGAGTATACATTTCTCCTGAATTAACTGTTTCCAGCATCGATTCCGTAGAAATTCTAAACTCATATAATTTAAATATTGAACCCACATACTTTTTAAATGATCACTGGTTTTTGCGTTCAGGATTGGGTCTGTCTTTTGTTCGTGACAGAGGGTTTGCCAGAATAAATTATAATACGCAAGTATATATGGGATCATATGATGATGTTTATGAAGTTACCTTCGATACAATTCTTGGAAATGTAACTCCCATTTATCACACAAAAACGGTTGAAGTTTGGGATTCTGTTCGTCATATTTCAGTTTCCAATGTTACAAATAGCTATCTGTTTCTACAGGTTCCTGTTTTATTTGGGTATTCTTCAAAATCTTCTGGATCACACATAAAATGGTTTGTGCAAGCCGGACCAGCAATTAATATTAAAGTTGGAAGCTGGATTGAAAATCCTAAGCTGGAAGAAAAAGATGCAGAGATAATCAATCTACAAAACAATCTGCCTATTCGAGCTAATAACTATTTTCAATTATGGTTTGGAGCTGGATTAGAATATGAATTAAACAATAAACTTTCTATTGCTATTGAACCTGGCTATAGGTACTATCTTAACAATATCTACAGTAATACTAATAACAATGGCCCTTCATCAGGTTTTAACCTTAGGATTGGTCTTGTATATTTAATAAAGTAAAGATTATAATGATGAATTTGAATACGTTGAATAAATATATATATAGAATTATTGCATCAGTAATTTTGCTGGTATTGATTTCGGACAGCTCATATGCATTAAATGCAGTAAATCAGATAATTGTATCTGGACAAGTTACAAATTATGAATATGGAAATCCTGTATATGGGCATGTTATTTATATAAAGAGTGATTCTACACAAGACGGTTTTAATGGGTATTCTAACATTGTTTTTACAGATGCTGAGGGATATTATTACGATACTATCTCAACAATAGAAACGAAGGGATCATTAATCATTTATACTCATGACTATTATGGAAAAAAAATTGATACTACGGTTCATTTCCGGTTTTTAGAAAGGGCAAATAGTATGCTTATTGCTGATTTTAGCCTGTACCTACCCATAATTTCTGAACAACTTCAGGCAAGGTTCAAATATGTTCAGAAGAATAATGGGGATAGAACCAAGTTTAATTTCTTTGATAGAACCAATAATGAAAACATTATTAGTTGGTATTGGGATTTTGGTGATGGATCTACCTCAACTATACAAAATCCGGTTCATAATTATTCTGATTTTGGATTATTTAAAGTTTCCCTAACAATCGTAGCCTTTTCTAACAGCACAATTGATACAAGTACTATTTCGAAGCAGTTCTATATTAATAAAACAGAATACTATCATATGGGGGGGCATGTATTTTCTGAATATTTTCCAATCGACAAAGGTTATGCTTACCTATATTATATTGATACCCTGAAAAGTTATATTCCAATTGATACAATGGCCTTTGACACATTAGGTTATTACTATTTTTATCAAATACCAGTAGGTAATTATATTGTTAAGGCTGAGCCAATGAATGAATCAGACTACTATGGAATACTATTGCCTACATATTTTGGGAATACATTATTTTGGGAAGATGCTGAAACAATTCCACTAACAAATACATCCTGGGAATACAATATTAATCTTAATCATGCAGGGGGTGCTTCTGTTGGTGTTGGTGGTATAAGTGGTAATGTTGAATATGTTAGTCACAATAAATATCTACACGGATTTTCAGCAAAAGGTGTAAATATATATCTTTACGATGATTTTGATAGCCTATTAACGTGTCATTATACGGATGATTATGGTGATTTTTCATTTGATTTTATTGAGACAGTTACGTATTGGCTCTACCCAGAGGTTACTGGAATTAATTCGGAGAAAATAAAAGTTGATTTAACAACTGAAATTCCTGTAGTTAGTGATATTGAAATTAATTTATTGGCAAGTAGTATAAATTATATTGTGCCCGGTGGCGAATCGATAAATAATGAAGTAGTTGGCTTACCATTTCCTAACCCGGTTTCAGATATCCTTTCAATACCTGTTTCCTCAGATGTAAACTTGAATATTTCATATGAAATTTACAATGCTTATGGTCATTTGATAGTTGCAAGCAATGTGATATCAGTTATAAATTCTGGGCAATATGAAGTGTCAACAAGCGATCTTGCCATTGGTACATATATTATTCGTACGAAAGTTAATAATGAGATATATAATAGAGTTTTTGTAGTTGCGAAATAATCATCTAACAATCTCATCAGGCAACACATACCAGAATACTGCCACAAAATGAGCAAAACTTCCTAACAATACCCATATGTGGAATATTGCATGATTATATGGCATCTTGTTTAGTAAGTAAAAACCAGCACCAATCATATAAGATACACCACCACCTAGAAGCCAAAGAAGACCGTCGGTTGAAAGGTTTTCATTCATTGGTTTTATCGCAATAATTATAAGCCAGCCCATTGCCACATAAATTAATGCTGATATAACATCGTATTTTCCTGTAAAGAATAACTTGAAAATAAGACCTCCAATTGCTAAACCCCAAATTACTCCAAACAAGCTCCAACCCCATGGACCCCTTATTGTAACCAGAAGAAATGGAGTATATGTACCTGCAATCAGAAAATATATTGCGGCATGATCAAAAACATTTAGCTTGTTTCTCAAACTTTGTTTTTGAACACTGTGAAACAGTGTAGATGCAAGGTATAGGATTACCAATGTTGAACCATAAATTGTAAAGCTAACAATGTGCCATGCATCACCTCTTAAACTGGCAAACACAATAAGTATTACCAGTGCAGCAATGCTTAACAGAAGGCCAAGTCCATGGGTAATTACATTGAGTATTTCCTCTATTCTGGGATATTGTCGTGCGTCCATTTTCATTCAGCAAAATTAGGGATTTTAGTTCGTGATTGTTGAATGAAATTAGGATAATACGACATATTTTTAACCCGGATTATGCGTTACATCGTTATGAGAGGTGTAAGTACGATAAAATATGGCTTTTTGAAATCAATGCATAGCACCGCTATGGTGAGGTTTCAAAAAGTAGCGAAGCGCTATATTTTGAAGTAATTACAGCTAGGAATAGATTTTCTAATGCATATTCCGGGTTTAAGCAAATCATTAATAACAAAGATGTAATAGTTAACGGTATTCGCATTTTAAACACAGACCAGAAGTTAGGTGGAAAGGAAATCACTTCCTCATCCTAAAAAACTCATACAACTTAACGGCCTTAATTTTCCCAATACCCTCAACTTTTTGTAGTGATTTAACATCTGCAACTATAATTTTTTCAATTGTATTAAAATGTGCCAATAACTTTTGTGCCAATTCAGGTCCGATACCGGGCATACTTTGAACAAAATAGTGCTGTTGTTTTTGTGCTCTCTTGGGCTTTTTGCCTGACCGGCGGATGAAAACAGGAGGGTCAAATTGTTGTTTGGAGGCCGTTATCATCAACTCTACAGTATCTTCTTTACCAGAAGATCGGATAATTGGTATTTGCCATGACAAGTTTACTGAAAGTAATGCTCCTTTTATAGCTTCGGGTTTAATATTATGAGCTGTTTTAAAAGGGTTGCCCTCAACAATAATCAAAGGAAGTTTGCCTGTTTTTCTTAATCGCGCACATTGATTGAATAAGTGTCCTTTAATAATTGACAGCACAAAATCATCACTCGTTTTCCTTTCGATAATAATTTCATCCTCAATAATATAATCACCTACTAAGAGTTGATTCATTTTTACATCTACGCCTTTATCAAAAAGTAAATTAGGAACTCCTGAACTCTTTTCACGATTGTCGGCAATTATTGTGATTTTCATTAAGGATGAGTTTTATTTATTGATAAAAATCGAACACAAGACAATTAGTGTGGCCCGCAATGAACGGTGACATATATGGTTATACCACAACCTCGACCCTTGTTCCAACAGCCTTTTCTCCTTCATCATACAAATCTGTATAATTAACTACAATCTCCTTCCCTCTCAGCTTTCTGTTAAGCCTTATCATATCATTTATTAACTTAATGCCGTTGCCGGTATCACGGCTATATTTCATGGCTGCTTTACGACCAACGCCATTATCTTCAACAATAATTATGGTTCTGCCATCAACGTTATTAACTTCAATATCGAGTTTTTTCAATCCTTCCTTATCACGTAGCCCATGCTTTATGGAGTTCTCAACAAGGAGCTGGATAAGCATTCGCGGGAGTCGTTGTGTTTTGTCAACATTTTCCGCCATATGGATACTAAATTCAAAATCATCTTTAAATCTGAATTTTTCCAATTCAAGGTAGCTACTGATGAATTCTATTTCTTCTCCAAGGCTAATGTCAATTTTGTCAACACGTTTCATTAATGAACGCAATAATTGGCTAAACCTCAATATCTGGTCATGTGCTTCATTAGTTTTGCCTTTTGCCACATTATGTGCCAAGCCATTTAACACATTAAACATAAAGTGGGGGTCCATCTGGCTTTTAATGGTTTTCATTTGCAGGCTGTTTATTGTGTCCTCAATGTGCTGCTTACGTTTTGTTTGTATCCCTTGCAGCCTTTGAGAAAACCATAGAACCATTACTACAAATAAATATACTATAACCCACATTGGATATCTTAGATAAAATAGATAATCATTTTCATAACTATAGTAATAGATTATTTCTTCAGCCTTAACAAAGAGCTCATCTATATTTGTTCCATTGTGAACTATTCCAATATTAAAAGGTTTATCAGACTGAATCTTTCGATTACTTTTTATCAAAACCGGATTTTGTAAAAGGTTATCATATATTATTAAATATTCTAATGTTGGTGTTTGAAACACATATTCATCATTTCCATCTTTATTCAAATCTCCCTTAAGTAGAAAATTTACCATGCCAATTTCGCTTTTTATTTTTATTAACTCCAGCTTCTCATTTATCAGGATCAAATAATCATCAATAACACCAACAAAAACATATGGTTTGTTTTTATATAAAATTGGAACCATACACGTGCTCCTATTTCCTTGATTTTCAGGAATAACATTAAGAATTTTTCTTGAATACTTTTTGCATTTTGTTTCATAGAATACGACACTATCTTTGTTTTGGTTAATATTTACATATATAGATGCTATAAACTTTTTGCCCATATCATTTTGATAATTACACACATATATATAAGAAGGGATGCCTTTGATTTCAATTGGTTTAAATAGTAATTCCAGATCGTGGTTATAACCCAGAAACCATGAACTATAATCAGAATAACTTATATCAAGACTATCATGGATATTTGCTGTTGATGATGATCCACAATAAATTTCCGGGAATGAATCTTTATCAAAGTCAGCAAATGCAATGCTTGAAAAATGTACACCAATTGTATTTGAACTTTTGATTGAGTTTTCCTGGTGGTCATAAATAAAAACGGCACGGGGTTGTCTTGAGAAACCTGCTTTTAGAATAAAAACCATTTCTTCGAATCCATCATTATCAATATCTGTTGTTTTTATACTCGCTATTGTGAAATCAATTTTACCATCCCTTTTCCAGATTTTAGTGATTAATTTTTCTCTGAAAAGTATTTTTTTTTCGGGATATGGTTGAATGCATCCCATAAATACTGAGTCATTTCTGAAGTAAAAATTGTAAATCTCCAAAAAACCATCATTATTTAAGTCAGAGCAATGATAATGTATTTGTTGATTTTGATAATGGCCATGGAAGTTCCACTGTTCGTAATTTACTCCCTTGTTGGTCAAAACTTTAATTGCGGCTTCACCTTTAACTGCATTATGAAAAGCAATAACCCTTTCATCAATGCCATCATTATCAAGATCATGAAAATTTTCATTAGCATTGGGTTTATTTGCAACTTCTTTTTTAACTAACACAACCTTGTGTTTTGATGAAGGATTAGGTAAAAAAAATATTATTATCATTGTTATTGGAATAGACAAAATAAAAGGGCTAGCTACAATATTTAGCATTATCGATTTCTGTTTGCTATTCAGCATTAATATGAGTCTTTTAAGTATGTCGTAAATTTAGGAAAACTTTTTATAAGCCATTTATATTAGCATCAAATTGCTTCTGTACATTCTTTTTTTGTCCAATTACCCACAATCACCCATAATTCAATATTTTT
This sequence comes from uncultured Bacteroidota bacterium, assembly GCA_937912115.1. GTDB lineage: Bacteria > Bacteroidota > Bacteroidia > Bacteroidales > F082. The sequence goes on from CALDOI010000048.1 coordinate 69,283, forward strand.
GCATCATGGAAACTATACGTCAAGATCGAATAAATAATTTATTACAAAAAGACCTGGGAGAGATATTTCAGGTTGAAATGAGACATGTGTCACTTGGAGCAATGATAACTGTGACAAAGGTTAAGATCACTCCCGATTTATCATTGGCAAAGATCTATCTTAGTTTGTTTGCTACTAAAGATAAGGCTGCACTATTAAAAAGTATACGAAGTCATACCAAAGAAATTCGCGGAAAACTTGGTAACCGGGTGCGAAACCAGTTGAGAGTTATACCCGAGCTAAATTTTTATATTGACGACTCACTGGACTATATTGAGAAAATTGACAACCTACTAAATGATTAAATGCAAAAAAGAAATATTAAGACTCTAACCCTACATAAGCTATGACAGATAAGGAAGCATTTATTGATAAATTAAAAAAAAACTCATCCTATGGCAACAAATAATAATATTTAAACAATAAACCATTTAAGCATTTAACCATTCTATCATTTAAGCATTTAAACATTCAATCAACTACTCATTTACATGGAATACGATCCTATAAAAAGAAAACTAGGTGTGGTTTTTAACCAATCACCAACGCTTCGAAAGCTATTTTATAAACTACTCGACATACTATTATTACGCTCATGGCATATTCGCAAGGAATTAAAAATATGGGAACAAACCGTTTCGGGGGAACAAAAAATCCTTGACGCCGGTTCCGGATTTGGGCAATATGATTTTTATATGGCATCAAGAAATAGTAACTGGCAAATTACAGGTCTCGATGTTAAGGAAGAACAAATAGCTGATTGCAATGAGTTTTTTACCAAGATCAACCTGAAAAATGCAAACTTCAAATTTGGCGACTTAACTAAGCTGAATGAAGCAGATAATTACAGCATGGTGCTTTGTGTTGATGTAATGGAGCATATAGAAGAAGATGAACTAGTTTTCCGAAATTTCCATCGGTCATTAAAGGATGGGGGTATGTTGTTGGTAAGTACTCCATCCGATAAAGGTGGTTCAGATGTACATCACCATGATCATTCGCATGATGCTAAAGGTTCTCATTCATTTATTGATGAACATGTACGCGATGGCTATGGTATTGATGAAATAAGTGATAAGATGAAACGAGCCGGATTTACAAAAACCAAGGTGTATTATCAATATGGATGGCCCGGTAAACTTGCCTGGAAATTGAGTATGAAATATCCTATTATTATGCTTAATGCTAGTTATTTCTTTTTCATTATACTACCCTTCTACTATTTAATAACATTTCCTTTTGTGCTGGTATTAAACTGGTTAGACGTAATAAAAAAGCACAAAACAGGAACAGGAGTGGTAGCAATAGCCTGGAAATAAAATGAGTACATATTACTTCAATATTGTACTATTACTTAAGCGACTGCTTCTGGTAGTATTACTCTTTTTTGTTAGTAGACTCTTTTTCTACATTTATAACATTGGGATTTTTGCTGATGTTGAAGTCGCTGAATTATTCAAAATTTTCATTTTAGGTTTGCGATTCGACCTTTCTGTTATTTGCTATTTTAACTTATTATTCATAATTATCCATGTAATTCCAATTGGTAAAGCATTTAGCAATAGGGCAGTACAAATTTTACTCAAAATTTATTTTGTAACTGTAAATGGAATTTTAATACTAATAAATCTCGTTGATACCATATATTTTCATTTCATCCAAAAACGATCCACTGCCGATGTTTTCAAGTTTATTTTCGTTAGCGATGATGTGTCAACTTTACTTCCCGGATTTGCAAAAGATTACTGGTTTGTTATTGCAATATGGATAGTTCTGATAATCTTAACGTGGATGATTTATCCAAAATTAAGAATGAATAAGTCAGGAATAAATAATATTCCTCAAAAGTTCAGATTGAAACCATTGATATACAAATTAATAACAATGATTATAATATTAGGATTATCGGTGATTGGAGCTAGGGGAGGGCTACAGCTTAAACCACTTGCAATAATAGATGCATCAAAACAAGTGAATGCCTCACAAATGCCACTCGTTCTTAATTCTGTTTTTACAATAATGACCACCTATGGTCATGATGCCCTTATTGGAAAAACATATTATTCATATGATGAGTGTAATGAAATATATCCAGTTACACATAGCTTCAACGATCAAAACGGTAAATTCAACAACAAAAATATTGTAGTGCTATTACTCGAAAGTTTTTCTAAAGAGTATGTTGGTTTTCTAAATGATTATAATGGATATACTCCATTTCTTGATTCTCTGGCAAACCATTCATTGGTAATGGAAAATGCATTTGCAAACGGATTACGTTCTATTGATGCTATACCGGCAATTGTTATTGGAATACCTGCATTGATGGATGACCCGTTTATCACATCAATCTACAACAGAAACAACACAAACAGCCTTCCCGTATTATTGAAAGAGAAAGGGTATCAAACTGCTTTTTTTCATGGTGGAACAAATGGAACAATGAATTTTGATGGCTTTGCAAGTTATGCCGGCTTTGATGATTACTATGGACGATTTGAATATGATAACGATGATGATTATGATGGCTCATGGGGAATTTATGACGAACCATTTTTGCAGTATTTTGCCCAAAAATGTAACTCATTCAACGAACCCTTCTTTGCTTTCGAGTTTACCTTAAGTTCCCATTATCCATATAGTATTCCTAAAGATCATAAAGGAGAATTTCCAGAAGGGCCAATGAAAATTCATAAGGTTATCAGATATTCAGATTATGCTCTTAAACAATTTTTTAGTTCCGCAAAAAAAATGTCGTGGTACAAAAACACTCTGTTTATAATTGTTGCCGATCATCCTGCACAATCAGTAATTCCATCTAACAACGAGGATATTGATGAACAAGGAGATGTAATTAATAACTATTCGATGAGTTATTATAAAAACACTTCTGGTCGTTACGCTATTCCAATGATCCTATTTTGTCCGGGAGATACATTGCTTAAAAATAATTGCTCATTTACTGTTCAGCAAACAGATCTGATGCCAACAATTCTTGACTATTTGAATTACGACAAACCTTTTGTAGCCTTTGGATCAAGCATACTTAGGGATAGTTCGGAAAAAATAGCAGTTCAATTTGTTAATGGTCTTTATCAAATTACTTCCGGAAAATACAGCCTGATTTTCGATGGGGATAAGAGTATTTCATTATTCAATAACTCAGAAGACCCGAAACACAATAATAATCTAATATTACAGGAAACAGAAATAGCCAATAATCTGGAAACAACCATTAAAACCTTTCTGCAACAATATCTAACCCGGATGATAAATAATGAACTGATGGTAAAAAGCAATTCATAAAATTTATCTGATATTTGCAAGTTGTATATAGTATAAAGTGAACTAAAATTATACATTTAAAATTTATAAATGCGACTACCTTACTTCATAGCAAAAAGGTATCTTATTTCAAAAAAGTCACACAATCTGATAAATATTATTTCTATCATTTCAGTTGTGGGTTTAGCTGTGGGAACTATAGCTCTAATTGTCGTATTATCAGTTTTTAATGGGTTTGAAGATGTAATAAAATCCCTGTATTCAACCTTTAATGCCGAGCTGCAAATTACAGCAACTACCGGAAAAACTATTCATTATGATGGTTTCCCCCAAACAAAAATCCGAAGTATAAAAGGTGTTAAAGGGTTGACCGAAGTGGTTGAAGAAGACGCACTATTCAAATATCGCGACAAGCAACATATTGCCAGAATTAAAGGGGTATCGGATGGTTTTATTGATCTATCACGAATGGATACAATGACTGTTAATGGGTCGTTTATACTTCAGGAAGGGCGATCAAATTTTGCTGTAGTAGGTGCCGGCATAGCCTGGTATCTTGACATTTATCCCCAGAATATTTCCGCCTTATTATCAGTTTTTGTTCCCAAAAGAGGAAATGCCTCTTCTTTCAACTTCGAAAATGCATTCAACAATGGCGCAATTCATCCAACAGGGGTTTTTTCGGTCCAGCAGGAATTTGATGAAAAATATGTTTTTATCCCCCTACGTTTTGCTCGTGAATTAATGGATTATACAGATGAAGTTACCAGCATAGAAGTAAGGTTTACACCCGATGCTGAGACAGACAGGATTCAATCAGAGATTCAGACAATACTTGGAGATGAGTATTATGTTAAAAACCGATTCGAACAAAATGAATCCTTATTTAAACTCCTAAAATCGGAGAAAACAGCAATTTTCCTTATTCTTTTATTTATCCTAATTCTATCGTCATTTAACATGATCGGCTCATTATCGATTCTAATTGTTGAAAAAAATAAAGATATTGGAATACTTACAAGCATGGGTGCCGATTTAAAACTCATTAAGTCCATTTTCCTTACCGAAGGAATGCTAATAAGCCTGTTAGGAAGTATTACCGGATTGTTGATAGGATTTATTATCCTATTTATACAAGAAAATTATGGATTATTGCAACTAGGTAGTGGTGATGGAGATTTCGTAATATCAGCATATCCGGTAAAAATGCAATTAATGGATTTTATCTATGTTTTTATTACGGTTTTAACTATTGGGTTAGTAGCTACATATTACCCGGTAAATTTTCTTAGCAAAAGAATTGTGGGAGGATCAAAACATAAGTTATAACCAGATGCATTCTACCTACAAAGAACACCCTATTTATATTGAATATTAATACAGTAGCTACCAACCAATCTACGGTTTACATTGTCTATTAACATAAGCAACCAATTGATAAATAGTTTGTCTTAATCTTGATCTTGTGTAAAAAGGTTAGTACTTTTGGCATCGTTAATTTTAAAGCTATAATAATCAAACTAATACGATCAAACCAATAATTATTATGAGAAAGTTATACTCTATTATATTACTATTAGTAGTGATATTATTTTATTGTAATTCAAGCATTTATTCGAACAATCAAACAATTGTTGTTAACAAAACCAAACAATCAAGCCTTCAGTTGGTAGTTTCATCGCCAATAAAGCTGGGGTTCATTTCTACTGTTGGTGAGATTAATGTGAATAATATTAAAACCGACTTAGGCAATTTCACACGTCTTACTATCGATCGTTTTGGAAAATCATCCAAAGTTGGTTATCCGGAACTACCTGTTATGCACCAGCTCATGGAAATACCAATGAACGCAACGGTAGAGGTAAAAGTTATTAGTTCGAAGGTCGTGAAATTTAATTTAATCAATAAAGGGATTTCATCACAGCTTGTTCCAGTGCAGCCGTCACAACCAAAATGTGGAAGCTCAAAAGCCTTTGAAATCAACAATGGTATATATTCAGAAGATACTTACTACAGTGAAGAACTCGTTTCGGTGGAAGTTCTGGGCGTTATGCGTGGTGCTAATATCGGACGATTAAATTTTTCACCGGTTAGTTACAATCCTGTAACAAATACAATCAGCGTTATTGAAGAAATAGAATTCGAAATTACATTTATTGATGCTGATCTTGGATTAACTGCCGAACTAAAGCATAGTACTAGATCTCCTTATTTCGATGGAATTTATAACCAGCTTCTTAATAGTCAGTACAATTCACAAACACGCGATAATTTTACAACCTATCCCGTAAGTTATGTTATTATTTCCGATAGAATGTTTGAAGATCAGTTACAACCATTTATAAACTGGAAAAAACGTAAAGGCTTTACTGTAACGGAAGCCTATACTGACGATATAGGGGGTTCCCTTCAGCAAATAAAAGATTATATTCAAGCACTTTACGACGGAGGAACGCCTGACAACCCTTCGCCATCATTTGTTCTTTTCGTTGGTGATATTGCTCAAATACCCGCATGGAATAATGGTGATGGAGTAACCGACAGAAATTATGTAGAATACACAGGCGATCTTTTCCCCGAGATTTTTTACGGAAGGTTTTCGGCAGAAAATACTACACATCTTCAGCCTTACATCGATAAAACTCTTATGTATGAGATGTATACTATGCCAAACCCAACATATCTTGATACAGTGTTGTTGGTAAGCGGGGTTGATGGAAGTTATGCTCAAGATTGGGGTAATGGCCAAATTAACTATGGTACAATAAACTACTTCAATGATGATCATGATATTTTTTCAAACACTTATTTATATCCGGCATCCGGAAGCGCATCAGCCGCAATTAAGCAACATGTTAGCGATGGTATTACATTCGGAAACTATACTGCCCACTGCTCACCAAATGGTTGGGCCGATCCCTCATTTGTAATAAGCGATATTCCAGGCCTAACTAATCAGGACAAGTACGGGCTGCTTATAGGTAACTGCTGTTCATCGAGTGAATATCAAACAGTTTGCTTTGCAGAAGAAATACTACGGGCTGAAAATAAAGGCTGTGTTGGTTACATCGGGGGTTCAAATAGTACATACTGGGATGAGGATTATTACTTTGGTGTTGGTGTTGGAACAATAAATGAGAATCCACCACCATATGAAGAAACAACCCTAGGAAGCTACGACAGATCTTTCCATGATCATGGTGAGGAATTTTCCGAATGGTTTACAACTATGGATCAAGTTGTTTTTGCTGGTAATTTAGCAGTATCCGAAAGTGGATCATCACTTGAGCAATATTACTGGGATATCTACAATCTGATGGGCGATCCTTCATTGATGATTTATTATTCAATGCCAGATGTAAATACAGTAACTCATGAACCGTATATAATGATTGGAGCAACATCCTTTACAGTCAATGCAGCTCCCTATTCATACGTTGCTTTAAATAATAATGGTGAAAATATTGTTTCCGTATTGGCAAACCAAAATGGAGTAGCCATATTGGAATTTGAAAGTTTTACAACTCCGGGCTTAGCTGAGCTTGTTATAACCGCTCAAAACTACCAGCCATATATAGAAGATGTTCAAATATTTGCGCCTAATGGCCCTTTCTGTATCTACGAAAATCATACAATTAACGATGATTCGCTTGGTAATGGAAACGGAAACCCTGAATACAATGAACAGGTATTTATTAACCTATCAATGGTTAATTATGGTAATGATGATGCCAACAATGTAAATGTTACAATCTCCACTGCTTGCGCAGATGTATTTATTGAAGACGCTACAGATATTTTTGACACAATACATGTAAATGAAGTAGTTACAAATGACCTTGGTTTGCTGATTCATATAAGTGATGGTATAGAAGACCAAACCACAATGGTATTTGATGTTATTGCAATAGATAGTCAGGATTCAATATGGGAAAGCCAGTTCGAAATTAAAGCTTTTGCTCCCAAATTAACACCTCTAGAACTTATTGTTGACGATAGCTATACAGGAAATAATAATGGTCGACTTGATCCGGGAGAAGAAGCAATAATTAAAATTAAAACAACAAATACCGGACATTGCGTTGCTTATGATGTATTGGGGTCATTAATATCATATAACCCATATATAACTGTAACCAGTGGCGACACAATTATCCCCACATTAAGTACCTTTGGTGCTGTATATCCACAATTTAATGTTGTGGTTGATATAGATGCACCCGATGGTATCCTTGCAGAAATGAGATACCAATTAACGTCAGGAGCCTATTTTGTTGAACGTTCATATTATCCAAAGGTTGGTTTAATTGTTGAAGATTGGGAAACCGGTAATTTCAACAAGTTTAACTGGCAAAGCGGTGGTAACTCTCCTTGGCTGATAACAGATTTATATCCCTTCGAAGGTGATTATGATGTTGTTTCTGGTGCCATTGGAAATAATCAAACATCAGAATTTTGGATTCAATATCAGGTAATGTCACCCGACACAATTAGCTTCCATAAAAAAGTTTCATCGGAATCTGATTTTGATTTTATTCAGTTTTATATTGACAATATATTGCAGGACGAATGGTCGGGCACAAATGAGGGATGGACCAGAGAATCATATTCGGTTTTTCCAGGCATAAGAAAATTCAGATGGGTTTATAGTAAAGATTATTCAGGAATAGGTGGTGTAGATAAAGCATGGGTTGATTATATAGAGCTACCCATGATGATGATTACAACTGTATTTGCAGGCCCGGATAATGTTGTATGCGAAAACAATGTATTCCAATGTGCAGGGTCGGCAACAAACTTTGATTCAATATTCTGGGAGACATCGGGCACAGGAATTTTTGATAATATTAATTTGCTTGATCCAGTCTATACTCCTTCCGATGAAGATATTCTAACTGGCAATGTGTTGCTAAGTCTTAACCTTATTGATGTTGATGGCATACCTGCCAGCGACACTATGAATTTGGATGTAAATAATGTACCAAACACCCCAACAATGCCTGTTGGTCCTGAGGAAATAGATTTACAATTAGTGTCGCAAAGCGAATACACAATAGATGCTATTCAGGGTGTTAGCACATATTTGTGGTCGGTTTACCCTGATGAATCAGGTACTATTTCAGGAACCCAAACAACGGGAACCGTAACATGGAACAATCAATATGAAGGTGAAGCATGGGTTAAGGTACATGGAGTAAATAATTGTGGTGTAGGAAGTAGTTCCGACTCTTTACTCATTGTTGTTAGTAATTCTGTTGGTATAAGTAGTATCTCAGCTGGTATTATAGTAAGTATCAACCCAAATCCTGCCAAAGGGATTTTTGTACTAAATTTATCACCATCACATGAAAATGAAGTAAGTATAATTATTACTAACCAGATTGGATCAACCGTATATTCAAATAAGATTGTGAATATCGTTGATGGCTTTAAACTTGCCATTGATTTTACTGACCAGTCGTCAGGTTTATATTTTGTAGAAACCAAAACTAAATCTGGAAGTAACATAAGTAAACTCATGATTGTTAAATAATAGAGTTTGAAAAAACCAATATCAACTAAATAAAAGAGTAATGAAAAAATTAACATTATTAGTGTTATTTGTGACCATGGCAATTTTTTTAAGTGCCACGGAGTGGGTAGATATAAATGCGAATAACCCATCACCAACAAAAATCACTTTATTAAATTCAGATATTACAAGTTCCCTTATCCATGTAACCATGGATGGTTACTACGCTAAAGATGTAAAAGTTCATAATGAGTTAGCGAAAATTGTATCAATGATAAATGGAACACCAATTTTAAAATTAGGAGCTCCTGAAGTTCAGAAAATTACAACTTCGCTTATTATTCCTGATAATGGAAAAATGCATGTTAATATTATATCATCAAAATTTAAGGAATACAAAAATATTGACATACTACCATCAAAGGGTAATCTTTACAGGGATATTGATCCTTCGGATATTGCTTACGAATATGGAGAAGAATATGAAACTGATGCCTTTTATCCTGGTGAACTTGCTAGTTTAAGAGATCCATACATTGTACGTGATTTTCGTGGACAAACAGTTGTAATTTATCCATTTCAATATAACCCTGTTCAAAAAACACTTCGTGTTTATTATGACATCGTACTAGAGGTTAAACAAGTTGACGATAATGGAATTAACACTCTAACTCGTCAGAGTTCCTTGACGGAAATAAATACTGTTTTTAAAGGTATTTATGATAGGCATTTTCTAAACTATAGTGCAACATCTAGCCGTTATACACCGGTTGATGATCATGGTAATATGTTAATTATTTCTTACGGCAATTTTATGGATGAAATGCAGCCATTAGTTGACTGGAAAATTAAAGCAGGGATGCCTGTTGAGATTGTTGATGTTGCTACAATAGGTGGTTCCGCACAAATAAAGCAATATATTTCTACATATTATAATGATAATGGACTAACTTTTGTACTACTTGTAGGTGATGCAGCACAGGTTCCTTCTAGTTCAAATGGAGGTAATGATTCTGATAACAATTACGTTTATATTGTGGGTAACGACCACTACCCAGATGCCTTTATTGGTCGTTTTTCTGCGGAGAATGAAAACCATGTTGTTACACAGGTTACCAGAACTCTTGAATACGAAATGAATCCAATAACTGATCCTGATTGGTATTCAGAAGCAATCGGAATAGCATCTGCTGAAGGTCCGGGCGATGACAATGAATACGATTATCAACATATTCGCAATATTAATACCGATCTTTTGGGCTTTACATACACTTATGCTTATGAATTATTTGATGGTAGTCAGGGAGGCGAAGATGCCCCTGGTAATCCTTCATCGGCAGATGTTGCAATTGCTGTAAACAGTGGAGCATCGGTTATGACTTATACCGGCCATGGATCAAACACAGCGTGGAGTACTTCAGGATTTTCTAACTCAGGTGTAAACAACCTAACCAACGTTGGAAAATTGCCATTTATTTATGATGTGGCATGTGTTAATGGTAATTTTGTAGGCATTACTTGTTTTGCCGAAGCATGGTTAAGAGCAGAAGATAATGGTGAGCCTACCGGAGCTATTGCTGCAATGATGTCAACAATTAACCAAAGCTGGAATCCACCAATGTGTGGGCAAGATGAAATGATTGATATTCTTACTGAACAATATTCCAATAACATTAAGAGAACATTTGCCGGTATAGGCATTAATGGTTGTATGTTAATGAACGATGAGTATGGAAGTGGTGGTAATGAAATGACAGACACCTGGAATGTTTTCGGAGACCCGTCCTTGATGGTTCGTACAGCTACTCCGGCAACCATGACCGTATCAATGGCACCTGCAATATTATTAGGGACAACATCATATACTGTTACTTGCGATGCTGAAGATGGTTTAGTAGCGTTAACATCAAATGGTGTAATTCTATCAACAGCTATTGTTGAAAATGGTGAGGCGGTATTACAGTTTGATCCAATGACCCAACCGGGTCTGGTGGATCTTGTTATAACAGGCTTTAATTATCGACCAACTATTACTCAAATAGATGTAATTGCCGCCAATGGACCATATTTGCTTTATGCCGATCATACCGTAAACGATTCTCTTGGTAATGACAATACTGTTCCTGAATTTGGAGAAACAATATTCTTAAATGTAGGTATCGAAAACCTGGGTATTGATGATGCTGTTGATGTACTTACAACAATAAGTATTGTGGACCCATATGTTGAAATAATTGATGATACTGAGTTATATGAGCTAATACAAGTAAACCAAACAGCATATAAAGAAAACGGTTTCGAAATTCTTCTTGCCGATAATATTCCTGATCAACACAAATTAAATTTCATATTAACAGCTACCGATATTAACGATTCAACTTGGATAAATGAATTTGAAGTTACAGCGGCGGGACCGGTACTTACTGCTTTAGAAATGGTAATTGATGACAGTGAAACAGGAAATAACAACGGACTTCTTGATGCCGGTGAATCAGCAAAGCTTATAATCAAAACTACAAATGAGGGCCACTGTGCAGCTAATGATGTAACTGCCTCATTAATTGCTTATAATCCATATATCACAGTACTTAGTGGTGATACAATACTATCTGTACTGGGTACATTTGGAGCCAGTTATCCTGAATTTGACATAGAAGTATCAGATGATGCTCCTGAAGGCATTCTTGCCGAAATGAAATATCAACTAACATCTGGAAGCTACTCAGCTGAACGGTCATATTTTCCAAAAGTGGGTATTATACTTGAAGACTGGGAAACAGGTGATTTTAATAAATTTGATTGGCACACGGGAGGAAATCAGCCATGGGTTATAAGTACTCTATATCCTTATGAGGGTGACTTTGATGTTACATCAGGGGTCATTGGTAATAATCAGGACTCTGAACTTTGGATTCAATACGAGGTTATGTCGCCCGACTCAATCAGCTTTTATAAAAAAGTATCCTCAGAGGCAGATTTTGATAAGCTTAAATTCTATATCAATAACGAACTTCAGGCTGAATGGTCGGGAACATCACAAGGTTGGACAAAAGAAAAATTTGCCGTTAATCCTGGTGTTAGAAAATTTAGGTGGGTTTACGTAAAAGATTACTCAGGTATTAGTGGGGCCGATATGGCTTGGGTTGATTATATTGAACTTCCCACCATGATGGCAACAACAGTTTATGCAGGACCTGATGATAACACATGTGAGAATAACAATTTCCAGTGTTTAGGATCAGCAACAAATTACACATCCATACAATGGGAAACCTCGGGGACCGGAACATTTGAAAATGGTCAAACACTTAATGCAATATATACTGCTTCTGAAGAAGATATTATTAATAAAACAGTTCAGCTAACTCTAACTATTATAGATGTTGATGGGGAAACTGCAAGCGATACTATGGAATTAACACTTAACAGTTTGCCTAGTGAACCAATCATGCCAGAAGGGCCCGAGTTTGTTGATTTGCAGTTGATAACTGTAAGTGAATACACCACCCAAAGCGATCAGGGAGCTGATGAATTCTTATGGTTTATTCATCCAGAAGAAGCAGGCACTATTACTGGAACAGGAACAACTGGAACTGTAGCGTGGAATTTAAATTATGAAGGTGAAGCCTGGGTTAGTGTTGCTGGAATGAACAATTGTGGTATTGGTAATACTTCTGATTCATTACTGGTTGTTGTTGCAAATCCCGTTGGGATTATTGCACATGAATCAACTATAATAAGTATTGTTCCAAATCCAAATAATGGATTATTTTCAATTTCTATAACATCTGCAGAAAACAATATATTTGATGTATCAGTTGTAAATGCACATGGTAAAACTATTCTTGAATCATCATCAATTGATTTTAGTAATAATTCAGAAACAACGCTGGATATGAGATATTTTCCATCAGGAATGTACTTTGTTATTATGCGAAGCAACACTAGTCGCATTGTAAAGAAATTGTTGATTAAGTATAATTAAAAGATTATCTGTCGGAAACTAGTTGGTAGTTATTATTTCATTCTATGAAATAGCTACCAACTATTTTTCAAAACATTCCCCTTTTGTAATACGGATTATTTGTTGCTTCCTGTGGCGATATGCAGTAAAAGCATGTTCAGATTACTCAAATGCTGAAATTCCCGTAATATCAAATCCAGTAATTAACAGGTGAATGTCATGAGTACCTTCGTACGTAATTACTGATTCCAGATTCATCATATGTCGCATAATTGGGAAATCGCCTGTTATACCCATTGCACCCAATATTTGGCGGCTATCACGAGCAATCCTAAGTGCCATTTCAACATTGTTGCGCTTTGCCATGGATATTTGTGCAGGAGTGGCACGATCATCATTTCTTAGCATACCTACTCGCCATGCCAACAATTGAGCTTTTGTTATTTCCGTAACCATCTCTGCAAGCTTCTTCTGCTGGAGTTGAAAAGACGCAATAGGCTTATTAAACTGTTTTCTTTCCAGTGAATATTGTAAAGCGGTATTATAACAATCCATTGCAGCCCCAATGGCTCCCCATGCTATTCCGTATCGTGCCGAATTTAAGCATTTTAAAGGCCCTTTAAGTCCCTTTACATTTGGAAGAAGGTTTTCCTTAGGCACTTCCACATTATCGAATACAAGCTCTCCTGTTAGTGAAGCACGTAACGACCATTTTTTCAGGGTTTCGGGAGCTGTTAATCCTTTCATGCCTTTTTCAAGAATCAAACCTCTTACAATACCTTCTTCATCTTTTGCCCAAACCACAGCAACATCTGCAACAGGTGAATTTGTAATCCACATCTTTGAGCCATTTAACAAATAATAATCGCCCTTATCTTCAAATCTTGTTAGCATTCCTCCGGGATCCGACCCATGATTTGGTTCGGTAAGTCCAAAACATCCAATTAATTCACCACTAGCCAAACCGGGTAAATATTTCATGCGTTGTTCCTCATTTCCAAAAGCATAAATCGGATACATAACCAATGATGATTGTACAGAAGCTGCTGATCTAATTGCTGAATCACCTCTTTCTAGCTCAGTCATAATAATTCCATAGGCAACCTGATCCATTCCTGCACCTCCATACTTTTCGGGGATATACGGGCCAAAAGCACCAATTTCTCCCATCTCTTTAATTAAATGTTGAGGAAATATATGGTTTTGTGCTGCATCGTCAATTATAGGTATAACCGCGCGATTAACCCACTCACGAACTGCATTGCGAATAATTTTATGTTCATCAGTAAGTAGTTCATCAACAAGATAATAATCAGGAGGGTTGTACATTTGTTATCAAATTTATTAAAAGGATGTAAAGATAAGGTTAATGCATAATATGTTTTATTAAATTTGAGGAAATATTTGAACCCGATTAATATTGATAACCAAATAAATAATACTTTAAATATGAAACGTATAATTTTTACAGAAGATGCTCCTGCACCCATAGGCCCATATAGCCAGGCAGTTGAGCAAAACGGGATGCTTTTTATTTCAGGTCAGATACCAGTTAATCCTTCCACAGGCAATATTGTTTCGGGGGGTGTTACTGAACAAACCGACCAGGTGATGAAAAACATTAAAGCAATAATTAAAGCTGCTGGTTTTGGAAACGACTTATCAAAAATATTAAAGTGTACAATATTCCTTAACGATATGTCTCTTTTCAAAGATATGAATGCCGTTTATGGAACTTATTTCCCAACGGATCCTCCGGCAAGAGCGGCTTTTGCGGTTAAAGAATTACCATTGAGTGTAATGGTAGAAATAGAAGCAGTTGCAATGATGTAAATAAATTACGAGAGTGTTTGATTTATTGAGGCTTGAAAAGGCATATTATTTCAACACTCCATTACTTCAAATCTTAAAACTATGACAACAAGAGTAAAAACAAATTGGTGGCTGTTACTACTAACAGGAATTATTTTTTTAATACTGGCTGGTAAAATAATGATGCATCCTGTTGAATCAATATTAGGTTTAGCCTTTTTTATTGGATGGGCTTCATTAATTGCAGGGATTTTTCAGGTTGGCTTTTCCTTATCAGCAAAGGGTATTCTTAGTAATTGGCAGTGGAGGTTATTCAGTGGAATTATTAATATTATCATTGGAATAATATTTTTATCACATCCGGCCATTACTGCACAAATGTTACCCATTATTTTTGGATTTTGGATGATGTTTGTTGGTGTGTCAACATTCTTTAATGGAATTAGAGAAAAAAGTAGTAATGCACCCGGTGGCTTCATTGATATGTTACTTGGGGTATTAATAACAATTGGCGGAATATGGGTTAGCTATAATCCAGCAGTGGAAGCAGCAATGTTAACTTGGGTAATGACGTTAATATTTATTTTTTACGGTGTTTACTTTGTTGTTATTTCACTTCAGTTATCGAAGAGAAAGTAGTTGGTTATATGAAAATAGTGTTTTTATTAATTGACATTTCTGTTTCACAAACAGATAATATCTAACGATAACAACTAACTAAAAATATTGCACCAATTTCTAATCATCTCCAACCCGTAATCAGTCATTATTGATTCTGGATGAAACTGAAGACCGATTATATCGTAATTAATATGTCGTAATGCCATATTTAAGTTATTTTCATCTCTAACAATTATCTCTAGTTCTTTAGGAAGAGTTGACTCATCTATATTCCATGAGTGATAATGACCAATATAGAAATAATCTGGGATACCTTTAAAAATATTATCTCGTATAATTACTTGAGCTTTGTTTTTAATGCCATGCATCGGCTCTTTCATTTGGGTTAGTTTAGCGCCAAATAATTCTGCAATAGCTTCATGACCCAGGCAAATACCGAGGATAGGCTTTGATGTGTAGAATTTAGATAGAAACCACATCAACTGACCAGCCTCTTTCGCAATACCTGGTCCTGGTGAAATCAATACTTTATCAAAATCGTGAAGTTTAAGTTGATCTAATTCATCATTCTTAACAATTGTATAGTCTGGTATTCCGGCTTGTTCTACGAGTTGGACAAGGTTATAAGTAAAGGAATCATAATTGTCGATAATGAGTAGTTTCACAATAAAAATGTTTATGCAAATGTAGTGTTTAGGTTATAATTAGTGATTATTCTTCAGCTTTTATATACTCTCATCCACTAAAATGAATATGAAACCCCTACTCTTGGACTAAGGTTTACCTTGTCCCAAACATTGATTTGCATTCCTAAATCAAATCCAAATTTTCCCACATTAAAAGTTACACCACCGCCAAATGTGTATTTTTGATAAAATTTTTGTAATGATGCTCCAAGGTGTTATAAATAGGATGAATCAATTAGGTATAAACAGAACTCCATTTCTCTTTATTATAGACTTTGATATGAAAAAACCTATTGTGTTGCCTATTAGTGAAGTAAGCCCTGAAACAATACTTTTTTCAATAAACGGAGTTACAAACTATGCGGGTCATTCAATTGAAAAAGTAACTGATCCTGATTTCGAGGCTTATCCTGTCTCGAAGGAACGATATAGAAAGGCTTTCAACCTTATCCAAAATCACATTCATTATGGCGACTCATTTTTGTTAAATCTAACAATGCCAAGTCATGTCAGTACAAATTTGAGTTTGAAGGATATCTTTTATGCTACAAGTGCAAAATATAAACTATGGATTAAAGATCAGTTTGTGGTGTTTTCGCCGGAAATATTTGTTCAGACAACAGGCAGCAATATATGTTCTTTTCCAATGAAAGGAACAATGGATGCTTCGTTGCCAAATGCTGAAGAAAAATTACTGAATAGTAAGAAAGAACTTGCAGAACACTACACAATTGTTGATTTAATTCGAAACGACTTAAGTATGGTTGCCAAAAACGTAAGGGTTGAAAGGTTTAGATATATCGACAGAATTAAAACACATAGAGGAAGTTTATTACAAATGAGTTCTGAAATAGTTGGTAAATTGCCTGAAAATTACAGGGATACACTTGGTGATATAATATTTAAAATGCTTCCTGCCGGCTCAATTTCCGGAGCACCCAAAAAAAAGACCCTGGAAATAATTAAAGATGCCGAAAAATATGACAGGGGTTATTATACAGGCATTATGGGAATTTTTGATGGTGAAAATATCGACAGCGGTGTGATGATTAGGTTTATCGAACAAACTTCCGGCGGATTGGTATACAAAAGTGGTGGTGGCATTACCTCACAAAGCAATATGAATGAAGAATATCAGGAATTGAAGGATAAAATTTATATACCGATTAAGTAGTCTTTGCTCATTGGTACCTTAGCTCATACGGATTTGTAATCCGTATGTAAAGAAAAATGGATTTCTAATCCATCTGTTTTTCGAACAACACTGACCTTCGAGCTAGGAGTACCAAAGTATAAAGTACTTGAACAGTACTATGGACAATAATAAATCATGAAGAAATGCAATTACTGGAAACCATACGTTTTGAAAAAGGTAGATTCTCAAATCTTGAATACCATCAGGACAGGATGAATAATGCGCGGAGGCAACTATTTAATTGTAAAATTGACATTAACCTTCTTTCGGTTTTACAGAAATCATCTTTCCCACTTAATAACCAAATTCATAAATGCCGTGTTGAATATGACACTGATGTGATAAAAGTGGAATTATTGTCATACAAGCTACCAATTATCAATAGCTTAAAACTAATTAAATGCAACGATATCGATTATAGATTTAAGTACCGTAAACGTGATAGGTTAATGGAACTATACTCCCAAAAAGGTGAGACTGACGATATAATTATTATCAAAAACGGTTTGGTCACCGATTCTTCAACTGCTAATTTATTGTTCTTTAACGGAAAACAATGGATTACACCAACCACACCATTGCTCAAAGGAACTCAGAGAGCATTTCTATTGGAAAATGAGGTAATACAAACAGCCATTATTTGCCCAACCGACTTGCAATATTTTGAAAAGGTCAGATTGATAAATGCAATGCTTAGATTTGAGGATGAGGTGGATGTGAGAATTAGTGAAATCCTCACATAGTTTATTAATCCTCAATGGAGGAGATGTTTCACTATGTTCAACATAACAAAAAAGTTAGTAAGTTAATCCACAATAACAATCCCAACTGCTCTCTTCTCTTTCAGTGTTTTTTTCAGTTGTCTTTCTTCTTCGGAAGTTAATATAAATGGATTACCCTTTATAATTAGGAGTTTTAGGTTTGGCTTATCCATTAATTTCCATGGGAAGTGATCAATGTTATTTTCTTGTATATCAACTTCATATAGGGCTTTCATGCCTGACATCTCCGGTATTGAAAAAAGGTTATTGTAGCTTATATCCAAAATTTCCAGACTTGATAATTGTGTTAGCCAAAAAGGAATATTTGCTAGTCGATTATCATGGATATAAAAGGCTCTTAGTTTTTGCAATGACCGAATTGTATCGGGTAATATTTCAATATTGTTATATGCCAGAAACAGCATCTTAAGATCTTGCAGATTACCAATCTCAATTGGAATTTCATCGATATTATTGTAATAAAAATCAATTATTTTCAGATTGGTTAAGGAGGTTATTTGAGCCGGAATATTATTGAACTCATTTTTGTAGAATATTACCGATTCCAGACTATCAAGCAGGGCAAAATTTTGAGGTAGACTGCTAATTTTGTTCTTTGATAGATTTAGATTTTTAATGCTATTGAGGTCTTCGATATTATCCGGAAGTTCAGTAATTTCATTTCCTGCAGCAACAAGAATCTCAATATTTGCAAGTCGTTTAACGTCATTTTTTGTAAGTTTTAATCTATTGAAGTTAATTTCAATGGATTTTAATGCTGGCATCTTTCTGATAAATCGAGGTATCCTCTTGATTTTATTTCGGTTTTTCGAAAACGGTGTTGACTGATTCTGATTTATTGATAAAGTTGTGAGTTTTTTAAGCTTGAGGATCGATCTGGGGATTCTTCTAAAATTATTACCACTTAGATCAAGACTTGTAATTTGTGAATCACTTGAGAACCTAATTCGCTTAAGCTCATTATTGCTTAAGTTCAAGCTCCTCAAACTGTCTATTTCAATAGATCTTGCACTAATTTTTTTTAGCTTATTATTTGATGCATTCAAATATGTAATATTGTTAAACTTACTAATATCAGGTAACTTCTGTAATTGCATTCCACTCATTTTGAAGTTACCTGCAGTATCAGTGGGTATACTATCAAACGATTTTAGAAATGCTATTCGCTTGTTAGTAGCAATACTATCAAATCGTGATTGCCACGCCTTTAATAATGAATCGTTCTTTTGTTTGATTGGGTTTTGGCCACTACTTATGTTTGTAATAAAAAAAGTTAACATTAAGGCGATAATTGTTTTTTTCATACTTTCACATTATTTACCGTAAAATTATTTATTTTCCCCAAAATTATTGTATGGTTAATATATTTAAAAAATTACTTAGAACAGTAGCCTGGACGCTGCTTTTTATAATTCTACTTTTTGTTGGTTTTATAGGCTATATAATTCTTACAGATTATCAACCCGATACAATTGAAATTATTGTTGAAAAGGGAACTAATAATGTGGAAGATATTCAAGACAGTACATTTTCACTAATAAACTGGAATATTGGTTATGCAGGTCTAGGTAAAGAAATGGACTTTTTTTATGATGGTGGTAAAGGTGTTCGTCCATCAAAAGACTTGTCGGAAAAGTATCTGTCTAATATCATAGACTTTATCAAAACAAATGATACAGTAGATTTTTGGCTATTACAGGAAGTTGATGTTAATGCCAAAAGAAGTTATAATATCAATCAGGTGGAAGAAGTTATTGCTGCCGTAGGAGGTAGTTATGGTGTTTTTGCAAAGAATTACATGTGTCAGTATGTTCCGATTCCAATTAATGATCCAATGGGGTTTGTTGAAGCAGGATTGATGACATTTTCTGCTTTCCCTCCCATGGAATCAGTTAGACATTCCTACCCATTAATTGCATCATGGCCCGATAAGCTCTTTCTACTCGACAGGTGTTTTCTTCTAAATAGATATCCACTAGAAAATGGAAAAGATTTGATAATTATTAATACACATAATTCAGCATATGTTTACGATAGTGTACTGCGAATAGAGGAACTACAAATCATTAAAAAAGTAATGCTTGCTGAATATGACTCGGGTAATTATGTTATTGCTGGTGGCGATTGGAATCAAAATCCACCCAAATATATGCCATCTGGAGATTATAACGGTCATAAATTTAAGCCATCGATAGTCAAAATGAACTCAGATTTTATGCCTGAGGGATGGTTGTGGGTCTACGATGATAGAGCACCTACAAACAGAAGCAATGATAAACCTTTTATTGTTGGAGATAATGAAACAACATGTTTGGATTATTATCTGCTAAGTCCAAATATCCAAAAATTAGATGTTGAAGTTATCGACTTAAAATTTGAGAATAGTGATCACAATCCTATTTATTTAAAAGCTCAACTTCTTCCCAATTAAAAAATTATTGTAAATTATTAAAATTTGAAAATGAAACACACATATGTTATTCTGATATTGATATTTATTGGATTTCAACTTAATGGACAAACCGACAATGACTTTAAAGTTTATTGGAATAATGGTTTAAAGGCTGACAGTAAAGATGGAAACACAAAAATTAAAATGGGCGGGCGTCTACAATATGATGTAATGTGGATCGGTCAGGATGATTCGTTAAATACTCATTTTGATGCCAAAAACGGCTCAGAATTTAGAAGAGCAAGAATATATACTTCCGGCACAATTTACAAAAATATTAAGTTCAAATTTCAAATGGATTTTGCGGGTGGTAATGC
The DNA here is from genome assembly GCA_937912115.1 of uncultured Bacteroidota bacterium. Lineage (GTDB taxonomy): Bacteria > Bacteroidota > Bacteroidia > Bacteroidales > F082. The sequence continues at coordinate 89,948 of CALDOI010000048.1, forward strand.
TGTAATTAAAGATGCATATATTCAACTCACTAAAATTCCATATGTAGGAAATATACGTGTGGGAAATTTTAAAGAACCATCTGGTTTATCTATGCTTACCAGCTCTAAATATATAACCTTTATGGAGCGCCCGCTTGCCAATGCATTTGATAATGATCGCGATTTGGGGTTTATGTTATTTAACCAATATTATAAAAAGAGATTGTCCTGGTTTGCTGGTTATTTTCATCCAAATAACAGTACTGCTAAATATGTTGGTAAGGATTATGATTTAGTGTTTAGGTTAACCGGTCTTCCAATTTATAATGTTGAGGGGGGGTACAAGGTGCTTCATTTGGGATCATCATTTGCACACCAATATCGAAGTAACAATGAAGTAAGTTTCAGTTTGCGTCCCGAAGCACATTTAGCACCTAAATATTTAAATTTGAAAATTGACGAAGTTGATAATATTAACGATATAAACGGTGAATTTCTTTTTATCTTTAACTCATTATCGATTGAAGCCGAATATACTCAGGCAATAGTGAAACCATCATCAACATCAACTCTTAGTAAATCATCATATAATTTTCATGCTTATTATGCAACCATAAGCTGGTTTTTAACGGGTGAGCATAAAAACTATGTTACATCTAATACATTCTTCGATAGGGTTACTCCTCGCAAGAATCTTGGCGAAGATGGGGGTATTGGGGCATTCGAACTGGCTTTACGTTATTCGTTTATGAATCTTGATAATGCCGACTTAAACGGTGGAGTAATGAGTGATATTACGGGAGGAATAAACTGGTACCTGAATCCTGCTACCAGAGTTATGTTTAATTATGTTTATTCTGATGTCAAAAACATTGGGAAAGCTAATATTTTCCAAATGAGATTCCAAATAGCATTTTAATTTTTTGTATGCCAGGGGCTATTAAAATAAACTACCTTATGTCTCCCTTTGGAGAATTATTATTAGGTGAGTTTGAAGGTAGTTTATGTTTATGCGACTGGCGTTACCGAAAAATGCGCAATACAATTGATAATAGGGTTAAAGCTGGCTTGCAGGCAGAATATATTGAGCAAACCTCACCCATTATTGATGAAACTAAATTGCAGCTTAATGAATATTTCAAAGGTATTAGAAAGAAGTTTGATATTCCACTCTTATTAGTTGGTACTGATTTCCAAAAAAGTGTTTGGCAAGCTTTAATGCAAATACCGTGGGGCGATACCGAAACATATCTTGGCCTGTCAAATATGCTGGAAAATGAAAAAGCCATTAGAGCAGTTGCTTCCGCAAATGGTGCCAATGCCATTTCAATAATTATTCCATGTCACAGAATCATCGGTGGTGATGGTCGTTTGGTTGGATATGCCGGAGGTCTTGCCACAAAATCCAAATTACTTAAATTGGAAAATGCAATTAAAACAACTCAGCTTGATTTATTTGAAGGATAATTGACTTTTTTACCCGAATAATGAATTGTAAATATAACGGGAAATAGAATCTATAGTTTGCCGAAAGGGTTATTTAATAATTTTTACTTTGGTAGCAGTAAGTCCTTTTGGGCCATGTTCAACCTCAAAACTCACAAGGTTATCTTCTCTAATTTCTTCAAGTACGTTGTTTACATGAACGAACACGCTTTCTTTTGTTTCCATATCTTTAATAAACCCATATCCTTTTGAATCATTAAAAAAGGTTACAATTCCCTTTCTTACAGGATCAAATGCTTCACCAGATTCTCGATTAGGAACACCTAGTTGAACATCTTCCGCTTTTATTTTTTTCTTTTTTGTTGGATCAGGTGGCTCCGAGGTAAGCATTCCATTTTCATCAACATAAGCGATCATATCGTCCAAACTACTTTTTTTCTCAACATCTTTTCTGGCCAATTTCTTCTTCTCTTTATCTTTTCTCTTCTTGTCCTTCTTATTTCTTACGTCTTTTTTGTTGAATGATTCCTGTGATCTGCCCATATATTTATTGCTCTTTTATTAATTAGTAACGGTTGTTTGTGTTTAAATTATAACTTTTTTATCGCACTTAATTTACGGTTTTTACGTTAAAGGCAACCAAACCTTTTTCACCTTTTTTTACTTCGAAAGAAACATCTTCACCTTCTTCTAGTCCACTGAACGGACTGTCTAAACTTGTTCGGTGAACAAATATATCTTCGCCATCATCAGATACAATAAAGCCAAATCCCTTAACATCATTATACCATTTTACTTTTCCTTTAGCCATTGTATTTTCTTAGTTTATTAGTATTCTTTTCTTGGCTTGGCTTCATTTACAACAATATCGCGATCCATAAAAAGTGTGCCGCCAAGTTCCTTTATTGCAGTATTAGCCTCATCATCATTATCCATGGTTATAAAACCAAATCCCTTGCTTCTTCCATTAAATTTATCAGTAATTAGTTTACAAGAACTTACTTCACCATATTCAGCAAATAGTTTCTGTAAATCATTTTCATCTACCTTAAAATTAAGGTTTCCTACATAAATATTCATATTCAAAAAATTTAAAAGTGTTTACCTACTAATATCAGGAAATTTAAATGAAGATTACAGTTACTGTTATTAGTATGATTAAAAATTTATTATTTAAAAAGGAGGGCAATTTCAACTAAAAAAGAAAGGTTGATTAGCAAAGAGGCTCAGATTTTCAAACATGAAATTTTTGCAAAGGTATGCATTTATTTCCTGATTCTGCGTTTTTGAGTGCTTTTTGCGCAAAATAAAATTAACTAATAACTTGATTTGGAAAAAAATACATCCTTAGTGATATATAAATTGCCATTGTATTTTTTACTATTGTTCCATTATATAAAATATGATAACTAAACAATACTATATTTGCTTGATACCATACATGAAATAAAATGGAGAGTAATTTATTGATAATTATTGTCAGCGGAGTTATTGCTTGTGCAGTATTAATTTATAATCCTGCCAAAACATATGGGGCACCGGCTGCACTTATATTCATACTCGCAGGTTTGTTTATTGGAAATGGAGATTTTATGCCTGCGTTTGATTATCCTGAACAAACTGAGTTTATTAGTCAGTTTGCTCTAAGCCTTATTATTTTTACAGGAGGATTTCATACCCCATTTTCCAGAATAAAACCCATATTGGGAGAAGGATTAGTATTAGCAAATATTGGAGTACTATTAACTGCACTATTGGTGGGGGTATTTGTGAGTTTTGTAACTCCTTTAACTTTGTTGGAAGGATTACTACTTGGAGCAATTGTATCTTCAACAGATGCCGCAGCTACATATTCAATCCTTGAAACCAAGAAATTGAAACTTAAGTATAACACCGATAAAACATTAGAGTTTGAATCAGCAGCAAATGATCCAATGGCAATGATTATGACTCTAATGTTTTGTATGATGCTCACCAACTCCGGTGGTGGTGCAGGTACTTATGTGCTGTATTTTTTCCAGCAATTATTGATTGGGGGAGGTGTTGCTTTTGTTGTTGCACTTTTGTTGAAACAAATATTCAAACGCATTAAATTTAAGGAAGAAAACCTGAAACCGGTATTTATACTGGCAGTGCTACTTGTTACAACGTTAGGGGCAGAAACCCTAAATGGAAACATATTAGTAGCATCATTTGTTCTGGGGCTCATGCTTGGAAATACTGAGTTTGTATACAAACAAACCAGCCAAAAGTTCTTTTCTACTATTTCATGGTTGGCACAGGCGTTGATGTTTGTAATATTGGGATTGCAAATTTTCCCAAATGTACTTTTTGATGCTTTCAAAATAGCATGGTTACCTACATTGTTCCTGTTTCTTTTTGCCAGACCTATTTCCGTAATCATCAGTTATTTACCATTTCGCCAACCCTTTAGCAAGCAGATTTTTGTTTCATGGATTGGAATAAAGGGGGCAACACCAATAGTTTTTGCCTTGGTTCCTCTTACCATGGGTGTTCCAAACGCAGATTTGATCTTTAATATAACTGTAGTTATTGTTTTAAGTTCGATGATATTACATGGATTTACTTTGGATATTGCTGCCAAAAAACTTAACCTTCTGGAGAAATAAGTAGAATTGTTTTGGTGAAGAATGAATATATTTTTATCCTATTTTATTACGTTTATTTCTGGCGCAATCGATAGCAATTAGGGTGTTAACTAAATGCCTAATATTAAATATTCGATTTGTGTTAAATTTAACACACGATTAACATCTAATTATTCTTATTTAACTAAATCCGTTTTATTTTTGCTATAAATCTGATTATCCTATTTATGGATATTTCTAATACAATATGACTATGACAAATACAGAAAAATTTAGAAATGCATGTGAAGATGCAGTACTATTATTCACAAAATTGAACAGAGAAGAATTAGCCGATATAAAATCAAAACTGGAATATTGTATTGGTAGTTATGATCATGACAGTAACCCAGTAGGATTATATGAATACGGAGCAGTTGCATTGAAGAAATTGAAATCATTCAAAGCAAAGTACCCCAGAAAGGTTAATAAAACTGTTATTGATAATCTGGAAAAGTATATACAGAATTAGTAGTTTTACAATTTTGAAAAAAGACTGGCAAATTCGCCAGTCTTTTTTTTTCATATAGTAAAAAGTTAGTATTTTCTTTTGGGTGATCTGCAAATTAAATATCTCTAATGAATTCAATAGAAATCACTTCGAGAGATATTAAACTGATAATACTTAAATAATATAACCACCATTATCGGAAAGAAAATAGAGAAATATTCTATCGGTCAATTACTATTTGAAATATTGCATTTGTAGTAAAATGGGTTTCGGTTAATTACATGTGATAATTTGCTCATATTATAATGAATAGCACTTCACCTTGTCCAAATTTGGGAATTATTTCTATAACAAAGACAATTGCCCTTGCTGGAATACCGCATATTTAAACGTAATAAGTTAATTAGCAAATGTTAAAACAAATTGGTTTAGTTTTTGCTATAATGAATTCATAACGTTTAAATAAACCACTATGAAACGAATTATTCTATTATTATTTATTTCTTTGGTAATGGTGTTTACCTCTTGTAAAAAAAACACAAGTGAACCAACGCCCTCAGAAGGAACAAATATAGAAGAAATAGTATTCCCATCAAACTTCGATTGGAAAACTTTCAGTGAAATTCCATTGTCGATTACAGGTTATGCAAATAGTATACTGGAAATAGTATCCACAGATGGAACTGTATACCAAAAAATAGCCTTACAGAAAAATGAGCCATATATCGGTAAATTTACTGTTCCATCATATGAAACAACTGTCAGGTTGATCTACATGGGTCAGGATATTAGTTTTGATCTTAGCAACGGATCTGTTTCTCATCAATTTAACTTATAAAAACCAGAGCTATGAAAACAATACTAAAAAATACACTGGCAATTACAGGTATGCTTGCTTTAATTTTGGCTTTTTCAGTTCAATCGATGGGTCAATCTTATGTAATCGATCTTCAATATAATTCAATGAGTTTTACTAATGCCAATCGCACTATTGTTACTAATACAGGTAATAATGGTTTTGATGAGGGATCGGTACATAGATATGATAATATTGCCACTATTGATGGTAAAACCATATATGGATTGTTAACACTTGAGGAGTTACACCATATTGAAATTAAGAATTTTGATGATGACGCTATTACTGGTGACGCATATAGGTTTCAACCACGTCTTGGTTCAAATAATAGTAATGGTGGTTATTTAGTTTATAAACTACAGTTTTTTAATACTGCTGATGACCTTCCGGTTTTCCTATATAATTATTGGATGACAGGTGTTGACGTTGACGGAAATGGAAATAACCGTGAGTATGAAGAGGTTGGTGGATATACAAGTTATGTAACTTCTCAATATTGTGAGCTAACTATTTCACAATCATCAAATGGTCGCACCAAGTTTTACGGTATAAATTATAGTTTAAGTGGTGTAACTTTTGAAAATAAAGCCTCATGGATGGCCAATTTTGAAAATGCTAATAACGAGATAACATTTGCTATGGGACAAAGTGGTAGTAATACCGAAAGATATTACTCAGTCCAATTTGGTCAGGAAGGCGGAACGTTTACAAATCCTGTTGTTATTACAAATCCATTACCACTTGCAATAGATGATGTTAGTCCTCCAATTAGCAGCGGAACAGGTGGCATTGCTATTAGTAGTGTTTTAGATAATGATATTTTTGATGGAAATCCCATAACTACAGGAGATGTAACAATATCTGCAATTACAAGCGTTCCAACAGGTATAATTTTTAATACCTCAACAGGTGCTGTGTCAGTAACTCCGGGAACAGCAGGTGGAATATATACATTTAATTACCAAATCTGTATGGTTGCATCCCCAGGTGATTGTGATGTGGCTATAGTTACTGTTACCGTTGTTGAAGCTGATGTGGAAATTGTAAAAACAGCATCTTCCACTATGGTTGAGCAGGGGCAGGCATTTGTTTATACATTAACGGTTACTAACAATGGACCAAGCACAGCTGAAAATGTAGAAGTGAGTGATATAATCCCCTCAGGTCTAACCGTATTAACTACAAACGCATCAATCGGTACATGGAATACTTCAACATGGACAATAGGAGATATGTTGAATGGCGAAACTGAAACACTAGCCATTGCAGTTGAAACTTCAAGTAGTTTTTCTGGAACAATAATAAATACCTCATCAGTAGGTTCTACAACTTACGATCCAGTTGTTTCAAATAATACATCAGAAATTTCTGTTGAGGTAACCGAAACAATTCCTGTAATTAATAACTTCCCAGCCACAGGATATGGAACACTTGCTTTTGAAGACCTATGGCCAGGGAAAGGTGATTATGATTTTAATGATCTTGTACTTGATTACAAATTTGAAATAACTACAAACTCGAGTAATTATATCAGTGAAGTGACAGGAACATTTGTAATTAAGGCTTTTGGTGCCGGTTTGGAAAACGGATTTGGATTTCAGTTGGCTGAAGATATTGATCAAACAACACTTACAGTAACTGGTTCACATATTACTGCGGGTTATATAACCTTGGATGGTAATGGAGTTGAGTCTGGTCAGTCGAAAACAACAATAATTGTGTTTGATAATGCAAATAATGAAATGACTTCACCGGGGGGAATAGGTGTTAATACAACGCCTGGACTTGCTTACGTTACTCCGGTATCCATCGAAATACATATTGCTTTCCCAGCAGATACTTATACCAGTGCTGATTTGGATATTCCAAATTTTAACCCCTTCCTGATTGTAAATCAGAATAGAGGAATAGAGGTGCATTTACCCGATTATTTACCAACTGATTTGGTTGATGATTCGTATTTTGGAACTGTAAATGATGATAGTGATCCAACAATTGGCAATTATTATAAAACTGAGAATAATTTACCATGGGCGATAAATATTTATGAAAGTTTTGATTATCCCACAGAAAAAACTTCAATCGAAAACGCATATCTTAAATTTGTTGACTGGGCAACCAGTAGTGGTGGATCGTTTGATGATTGGTATCAAGATATTAACGGGTATCGAAATGAGAGTAACATCTATGTGATACCTTCAAAATAATTTTATGGTGTAGTTAAACGTTAAAAACGGTCTCAATTTGGGGCCGTTTTTTTTAATTTATTATAATTATTTTTGTCGCATAAACCCATAATAATTATAATGAAAACTATTGAAATTACCCCCAATGACATTAAGCTAGCAGAAAATTGTAAGAATTGCCCCGTATGCAAAACTGCCCGAAAAAAACAACGTGGATTTGCATTTTGGTTTGTGAAAAAAATTGAACATGGAATTTGTCCATCATGTCAGGCTTATGAAAAAGTATATGGACGGAAGGCTTATGAGCCGGATCCCTTCGTTGATAATTAATAGACTATAATAATGAGTTTGATTAATGTAAAAAGTGTATTAATTATTATCCTGATTGGAAGTGTTTGGAATTTGGATGCTTCAGAGATCTTAAGAAGTGAATTAAGAGGAATAGTTATTGACAGTATCACCAATGAAGGATTGCCTTTTGCTACTGTTCAGCTAACTTCCGAAAGCAACAAAAGTTTTGTAGCAGGTGTAATTACTGATATTAATGGGGCATTTTCAATACCCGATCTGCCTTTTGGTAGTTATAAATTACATGCTTCATACATGGGTTATAAGCAAAATATTTTTTTGATAGAAATCAGGGAACGAAAAAGGAAAATCAATATTTCACTTAGCAAAGATAATTTCATGTTGTCGGAAGTGAGTGTAACTGCCGAAAAAGAGTTAATTCAGCATAGTATTGAAAAAATTACTGTAAATGTTTCAAAAAATGCAACTTTAACAGGAGGTACAGCAATCGATGTATTACAAACCGCACCTTCTGTTGACTTTGATTTTAATGGTGAGATCCAATATCGTGGCAGCAATAAAGTTACATTGCTTTTGAATGGAAAGAAATCGGAGCTGGTGAAGTCACTGGATCAAATACCAGCTGATCAGATTGAGAAAATAGAAATAATAAACAATCCATCGGCAAAGTTTGATTCAGAGGGTATGTCCGGAATTATTAATGTTGTATTGAAATCGGGTAATAAGGGCAAAAACAAAACTACTTTAATGCTCTATTCAGGTCTTCCCGAAACCTATGGAGGGAATGCAGGTTATTCAGGTATCTCGGGGAAAAGTAGTTTCTATTTAAATGGAGGATATAATCACAAAACCAGATTTCAAACAAAAGAACATCTTCGAGAAAACTATGGTGATCCAACAGCTCCTGACTATTATCAGTACGACAGACAGGATGAAATACTGAATGATATATTATTAGTTGCCGGTTATGATTACTCAATTGCAGATAATCAGCAGATTGGATTGTCGTTCATAGGCTCCCGGAAGTTTAATTCTGCTGATAGAAATATCCGTTATATAACACAGGATAATGGACAAACACTTTTTAAATCAAACAAGGTAATTGATATATTGCTCAACAATTATTCCATCGATGGAAATCTGAATTATCAATATGATTTCAGGAATAAGGGACAAAATATAAAAGCAAACCTTCATTATACAATATTAAATCAATTACAGGAAATGAATAATGCCTATTATCCTGAGTATTCTACTCTTTATCAGGAATTGCAAAATACCGATTCCAAACAGCTAAATACAGAAGGTGATTTTTCGTTGGACTATTCACATCCCATAAATGATTCATTGTTAGTTGAAACCGGGTATCAGTTTAGCGGAAATGATCTGCTAAATGATTTTAGTTCCGAAAGTTACAATAGAAGTACCGGATTCTGGGAAAATGATACAGCCCTTGCAAACAAGTTTCACTATTTGCAGAATATCAATGCTATATATATCAACTTGAATGCAAAGTTCAATTATTTTGATTTGCAGGCCGGTTTGCGCAGTGAGTATACAAACAATCAACAAATTGATAGACATAGTGATGATTACATTAATCTATTTCCATCCATCTCATTATCAAAGCAATTGACCGACTACTTTAATGTATTTGTGAGTTATAACAGGAGAATAAATCGTCCAACCATTAAGATGCTCAACCCTTATACAAACGAATACGCCGATATATTAAACATGCATGTTGGTAATCCTGATTTGAAACCGGAATATGTTAATTCTTTTGAAACCGGAACGCATTTTATGCTTAATAAAGTCTCTGGCTCAGGATCAGTCTATTTCCGTAATATCGACCAGGCAATTTCTCGTGTAAAATCTGCTTCCAACGATAGTGCATTAGTGGTTACATTTATGAATCTGGATAAGGCTAAACTGCTTGGTGGAGAGATTTCGTTATCAATTAAGGCAACCGGATGGTGGAGTATCAATACCAGCGGAAACATTTTTTACACAACCCTAAGGGGTGAATATGGTCCTAATAAAATAAACAGATCACATACCGGATTAACTGCAAATATTGCAAATAAGTTTAAACTTCCTGCCGGAATTGTTATGCAGGTGAGCGGCTATTATCGCTCCAGTTTACCCGATGTGATGGGAACATACATTGAACGCTATTACGTAGATATGGCTATCAATAAAAGTGTCCTTAAAGACAAAGGAAAGCTGATTTTCAAGATTTCCGATGTGTTCAACACATACCGCTACGGACTGGATTTAATGGGAGTGGATGATAATGGGTTTGGATATAGCCAGAGTAACCGACGCAAAAATGAATCACAGTATTTTATTCTGAGCTTTGTTTATAATATTGATGGTAAGGAAACACAAAAGAAAAAGACAAACTACTATCTGGAGTCGTTTGATTAGTGAAACTGTTATAAGTTTTAATTGGAAATAAGTAATTATTCGTAGATAAAATCAACCCAAACATTGAATTTATTTTCTATTTCACCATTATACCGTTTATTTTGTTCATTGTTATAGAATAAATAAATTAAACCATGAAGAAATATTATACTCTATTAATCATAGTGCTATTTAATATGGCATTAGCAAACGGTCAAAGTTTTTACGACATCAACACTATCAATACAATTGAAATCACTTTCCAGGAATCCAATTGGGATCAGATACTTGATCAGTATTATGCAGCCGGAGATGAAGAAAGGCTTGTAGGCTCTGTTTCCATTAACGGACAAGTGTTTGATAGTGCGGGTATTCGCTACAAAGGCAATAGTACCTACAATGCCAACCAGGTAAAAAACCCTTTGAATATCAAATTGGATCACATTATCGATGATCAAACAATTGAAGGTTATGGTACATTAAAGTTAGCCAATGCTGCAAAAGATCCCAGTTTCATTCGTGAAACCATGAGTTATGAAATTGCTCGTAATTATATGGATGCAAGCCAGTCTAACTATGCAAATGTTTATATTAACGGAACTCACTTAGGACTGTATACAAGTGATCAGAGTGTAGATAAATTTTTCATGCGCACCCATTTTGGAAGTGATGAAAACACACATGTTAAAGGCGAAATTACCAGTAGTGGTGGTGGCCCACCATCGGGAGGTGTTTGGGAATACTATGGTGAGGATTCAAGTAGTTACTATAACCTATACGACATGAAATCTGATTATGGTTGGGATGAACTAATAGATTTTCTTGCTGTCCTGAATAATAACAATGAATATGTTGATGATGTTCTTAATATAGATAGTCATCTCTGGTTTCTTGCTTTTTCAAATTTATTGGTAAATCTCGATGGTCCGATTAATAATCCTCAGAATTATTACCTATATAAGGATGACAATGGAAAATTAAACCCAATGCCATGGGATCTGAATGAAAGCTTTGGTGTGTTTACAAGCCATCAGACATTGGGACAGTTGGGTACTTCGCAGCTACAACAATTTAGCCCATTCGCAAATTTAAATGAGAATGATTTTCCAGTTATTAGCAAGATACTTTCAAATGAAACTTATCGTAGAGTTTATGTTGCTCATATGAAGACCATTATAGAAGAGTATTTTGAAAATGATTATTACAAAACAAGAGCTTTGGAAATTCAAGATATAATTGATGCAGATGTGCAGGCAGATCCGAATAAATTCTATACATATTCCAACTTTACCAGTAATTTATATAATCAGGTGGGCGGAGGTCCTCAGGGAGGAATTATTGGTATAGTTCAGTTGATGGATGCAAGAGTTAATTATTTAAATTCACTCTCCGATTTTCAGTATGATGCACCGGAAATTACCAATGTAGAGTTTACCCCTGAAATAATCTCTCAGGGAACAGAAATTTGGTTTAATGCCAGCGTAAGCAATGTAGATGATGTATTTCTTGCTTATCGGTCAAATTCCCATGGTGTTTTTGAAAAAATGATCATGTACGACGATGGGAATCATGAAGACGGACAAGCAGGTGATGGAGTTTATGGAGTATCCTTGTTAGCAGGATCCACAGATATTCAATATTATATTTATGCAGAAAATAGCGATGCTGTTAAGTTCTCTCCTGCAAGAGCAGAATACGAGTACTATAATATAAGTGTTACTGGTAGCTTGGTAATAAACGAGTTTATGGCAGATAATGAGAGTACTGTTGTAGATCAGGATGGTGAATATGACGACTGGATTGAGTTTTATAATAATTCAGATGTTGATATAAACCTGGGAGGTTATTATTTATCTGATGATGGTGCTGAACCTGATCAATGGGCATTCCCTGATACAACGATAGTTGCTGGAGGATACCTGATTGTTTGGGCTGATAAAGATGAAGACCAGGAAGGCTTGCATGCAAATTTTAAATTATCGGCTTCTGGAGAAACACTTGTGTTATCAGATAATAATCTTGGTTTGATTGATGAGGTTAGTTTTCTACAGCAAAGCCCGGATACTACCACTGGGAGATTCGAAAATGGTACAGGTGATTTTATTACCATGATGCCAACATTCGGTGCTGAAAATACAGATTTGTTAACAGGGTTGAATGATAATATAATAGATGCACTAAATTTTGAGTTGAAGCAGAATTATCCCAATCCATTTAATGAAAATACAAAAATAGATTTTACTTTGGAAGAGGGAGGCTTGGCAACATTGAGAGTATTTAATACACTTGGCAAAAACATTAGCACTTTGGTCTCCTCTAATTTACCGGCAGGCAGGCATTCGTATGAATGGTATTCTGGTGATAATCCCGGAGGTCTATATTTCTATTCATTATCATTCGAAGGCAGGACAGTTGTAAAAAAGATGATAGTTCAATAACCATATTTGTCTTTATAATTTTTGTTTGTCGAATATATTTATTTTGTCGGGGAGATTGTTAAAAATGCAATATCCCCGATTTTTTGATATATTGCTTTTCCAGTCCGTTTCTTCCTTAGAGGCTGTCTCAAAAACTGTTTGCCTCAAAACTCAACTAGGTTTGATATCAGATAATCAAGTACTTTGAATTCTATAGTGAAGTATTTTGCGTTTATTTTTTATTAATTAATGCTCTTACAAACATGTGTTGTTCACAAAATTTTAAATATATAAAATACGGTTAACCAGAACCTCAATGCAAACCTACAGTTTGAAATGGAATTTATTAAATAAATGCTACTTAAAAAGCAGAAACAATAGTAATTTTACAAATAGTTAGTAATTTTCATTCTTTTATTAAATAATCATGAATAACAATCTGAATATCACTTTTCTTGGAGCCGCAGGTACTGTAACAGGATCAAAACACCTGGTAACATTTGGTAATAAAAAAATACTGATCGACTGTGGTTTATTCCAGGGGTTAAAGGAGTTGCGTTTATTAAACTGGGAATCATTGACTGTTGACCCTGCAACAATTGATTTTGTTATACTTACACACGCACATCTGGATCATGTTGGTTATTTGCCACGACTGGTTGCCCAAGGATTTAAAGGAAAAGTATATTGTTCAGCCCCCACCGGTGCAATTGCAGAAGTAATAATGCTCGATAGTGCAAAAATTCAAGAGGAAGATGCTGAAATGGCAAATCGAATAGGATATTCAAAACATAAACCGGCCAAACCATTGTATACTGTGGAGGATGCAAAAAAAGCAATTAATCAATTATATGATGTTGCCTGTGGTAGTTGGCTCGATATTGATGATAATATCCGGTTTCGGTTAAACCTGATAGCACATATTATGGGGGCAACTTTTGTTGAGCTGGAAGTTAACAAAAAGCGACTTGTTTTCTCAGGTGATATCGGGCGGTTTGATGACCCAATGCTTGAAGAACCACATCGTCCAAAGCATGCCGATTACATTATTATGGAATCAACTTATGGCGACAGGCATCATAAAAAAGAGGATGCAAAACAGAGACTAAGTGAAATTATAAATAGCACATATGATCGTGGAGGCACATTAATAATTCCAAGTTTTACTGTCGACAGGGCTCAGGATTTTATCTGGATGATATGGCAATTGAAAAAACAGAAAAAAATACCCAATGTCCCGGTATATCTAGATAGTCCGATGGGAGTAAATGTAAGTCGCATTTATTCCGATTTTGATGATTATCATAAACTTGGAACAGATGTTTTTGATGAGGCATGGAATCATGTAAAAACCGTTGCTTCTGTAAAGGATACCTTTAAGATAAGCAGCGATAAAACACCAAAGATTGTAATTGCAGGTAGCGGTATGATGAACGGAGGCAGAGTACTTCTCTACCTTCAGGATCATCTTCAAAACCCAAAATCAACTGTGATGATTGCAGGATACCAGGCCGAGGGCACAAGAGGAAGGCTTATTCACAACGGAATAAAAGAAATTAAAATACATGGTAATTTCTATAAAGTAGATTGCCATATTGAGGAAATGGTTAGCATGTCATCACATGCTGATCAGGAAGGCCTTATAAACTGGCTTTCGGGTCTGACTTCAAAACCAAAAACCGTATTTATTGTTCATGGTGAATCACAGGCCACCAATGCGTTGAGAGTAAAAATTACCCATACTTTTCACTGGGATGTTGCTATACCTAAATTAAACGAGACTTTCGAATTATTTTGATAAATAAAAAAGGATATAATTAGGCCAAGTTATTTATCTTCAACAAAGGGCATTTCATTTAGAATCTCATACCTTATGGCGGTAATTAAATAAGTTTCCAACTGATAGAACCGCATAGCAACTATTGGAGTTGTTACTTTGCTAACCTTTTTATAATAACTAACAATTAATTTATCCTGCTTATCGTCTAGTGCAATTATTTTTTTCATCCACAAAATTGATTCATCATTAGTCATTTTCTCATACTGTGTTGCAAACTGTTCAAGCAAAATAATTCGCTCTTTACCGACCACTTTGCGTTTTGTTTCGTAATTATCATAAACTTCCCAAAATGCTTCTCTGTTAACCGCTTTTGGCTGAACAAATTCTTTAACAATTGCCTTTTTTTCAATACCATACATCGATTGAAAAAGGTCGATTTCTTCAGTATTTGATTGAGCAAAAGCAAATACTCCTGTAATTAATCCGGCGATAATTAAAATAAGTTTTTTCATGTTTAGTATATTAGTGTTTAGTTTGATTAATTTAATAATGACTTGAATAATGCAAAAAGAACTGCCGGCTTGCAAGATGAATTATTGATTTTATTAAATCATTATTCAGTTTTTATCTGGACTATCTTTCCATCATCATCTATTCTGATAATATGAGACATTTGGTTTTTCGAGACTTGCATTCTATAAACAGAGCCTGGCATTCCCGGAGCTTCGATTCGTTCTTTGTAATCTGATATTTTCCAATTGCCAAACGATGATTCCTTCAAGGCGGATGATATTTCCTCAGGTAGATTTACAATATGTGTTCTGGTTTCAAACCACTGGCCATAACGGTTAAATATTGCACGGCTGTTTTCGTTATTATTCAAAAATTCAACTTCATAATTTGAAGGTTCATTAAACTTATAAACCACAACTGTCCTTGGTTGATACCAGCCACTATAATATGATGGGCCATAATCTTCATACCAATATGCTATATTGGTTATATACCACATCTTAACAAAGGATTGAGGATACCGTAAGTTAAAATTCTTCCTTACTTCTTTTGGTACATTATTAGTCTCAATTATTTGACGATATGATTTCTGTCCCTGTCCGTAAAAACTAAAAGTAAGAGATACCAGAACCACTGTCAAGAAAAAGTTTTTCATTTATATAAGTTAAGTTCTCTACAAAATTAGTATTATAATTATTAACTAGAAATTTTTATGTTTTAATTAACACATCAAAAAAATCATTTAAGTATAATTAACATGTTGTACGTCTAATAAATTAAGTACTAATATTACCAAAAAACAGCATATAACACAACCAAAATTATCAGTATCGCATAAGCCGAAATATTGAACACTTTTCCGGTATTAAAAGTATCACTTGTAAGATGAATTCCCTTTGGATCATACTCAAGTTTATTGGCTGAAAGGCTAACAAATACAATCACAACCATAGTAATTAAAAACGTATAAAGCATTTGATCCATCCAAGGTAATTATAAAGAGGTTGCTTTTAAGGCTAATGCTACAGGAATTGAAACTAAAATCCCCACAATAGCTCCCTTATTGGTTGCTTTTTTATAGAATAACCCCATCATAAACACAGCAAGTATTACCGGACTTACTAATCCTGTATACTCTTGAATATACTGAAATGCCTGATCGATACTACCTAGCATTGGGGCAACAAGTACGGCAATTACCAATGCAACAGCTCCGCTAATTCTACCTACGCTTACATCATTATCATTACCATCCTCAATTGCCGCCGGCAAAACAAAACCATCATTATAATCGGTATGCTCACCTATTAAGTTTATTCTGCCTGGTGCATTTATTGAAAGTGGTGTGTTATTAAAGAGTTGAATAAACTTATTTTGAAGACTAATCTCTAAACTGGTTTTTGACATCTTTAACTTAAATTATTTATACTGGAATATGACGAAATAGTAGTAATACCAAATAATGATAATATGTGTATTAATTGTAGATAACTTTTAGTAAATCCATGGCTATTTTGGATCAATTATTTGATAATTGCACTAATATTGACAGCTCGTAATTAAGAGAATGATATGGCTGAATTACTTTCTATTATTGGAAAAGCTTTAACACTTATTGGTGCGCTGGGATTGTTTTTATATGGGATGAAACTCATGAGTGAGGCACTACAAAAAGTTGCCGGGAGTAAAATGAGGCAAATTCTTGCTGCAATGACAAACAGCCGAATTAAGGGTGTGCTAACGGGTATACTTGTAACCACAACAATACAATCATCTTCTGCCACAACTGTTATGATAGTAAGTTTTGTAAACGCAGGATTGCTATCTTTAATTGCTTCTGTTGGCGTGATTATGGGTGCCAATATTGGAACAACAATAACTGCCTGGATAATTGCCTTACTGGGGTTTAAAGTCAGCCTTAGCTTCCTGTCGCTACCACTTATTGGAATTAGCTTTCCTCTTTTCTTTTCAAAAAATAGCACTCGAAAATCATGGGGTGAGTTCATCATTGGTTTTGCTATCCTGTTTATTGGATTACAATTTCTTAAGGAATCCGTTCCTGATATTAATGGAAATCCGGCAGCATTGAATTTTCTATCTTCTTTCACCGACCTTGGCTTTTTATCGGTATTGATATTCATCCTTGTTGGAACTGTGCTAACAGTTATCATTCAATCATCAAGTGCAACAATGGCTTTAACACTTGTAATGTGTTACAATGGACTAATCCCTTTCGAACTTGCGGCTGCTATGGTTTTGGGCGAAAATATAGGAACTACAATTACGGCTAATATTGCAGCATCGGTTGCAAATGTATCAGCTAAACGAACTGCCAGAGCCCATTTAATTTTTAATATATTTGGTGTTCTTTGGATGGTTGCAATATTCCATTATTTTTTACTTGGAATTGATTTTTTTATGCAACAACAACATGGGGTTTCATTGCTAAAGACTAATCTTACACAAAGTGATTTTGAAAGTGTAAAAGGAATATATCCAATCGGACTGGCAGTTTTTCATACTAGTTTCAATATTATTAATACACTTCTTTTGATAGGATTTGCCCCACTAATTGCAAAAGTAGCAACAATGATGGTTCCTGACAAAGGTGATGACGATGAAGAATTCAGATTACAATACATTAATTCTGGTTTGTTTTCCACAGGCGAACTGGCAATTATTCAAGCCCAAAAAGAGATTTCATATTTTGGCATCAGAATAGAAAAGATGTTCTCCTTTATCCAAAGTCTGATGAACGAAGACCAAACGAAAAAGTATTATAAACTCATTTCAAAAATTGATAAATACGAACAAATAACCGATAATCTGGAGCTGGAAATTGCAATTTACCTAACCAAGGTTTCTGAAGGGGAATTAAGTAGGGAAAGCTCCAAAAAAGTAAGGGCGATGTTAAAGATAATCGATGACATGGAAAGCGTTGGAGACGCAATATTTCAACTTTCAAAAGTTATCGATAGTCAAAAACAAACAAAATTAAGATTTACCGAGCATCAATTAAACTCGCTACGCCAAATGAGTTCCCTTGTCAAAAAAGCATTTGTTGAAATGAATAAAAACCTTGCTAAGGAATTTAGCCATGTGAGTATCGAAAATGCCACAATGATTGAAAAAATGATTAATGATAAAAGAAACTTACTTCGTCAACAGCATGTTGAGGATCTTAAGGAAAAAAAATACAAACATAAAATCGGCTCCTACTATAGCGATTTGTTTTCAATAAATGAAAAAATTGGAGATTATATTATTAATGTTAGCGAGGCCATAAATGAATATCAGAAAACTAAATAGACAAAAAAACTATTCAGCTGCTTCATTCATTTTCAACCACCACAGAAAAATATTGTAACCCAAAGATAGAATCACCGCACCAATAAATAACCCGATAATTCCGTTTAACATAAAACCACCTATGGCTCCCAGAAAAATTACCAGGGTTGGAGCAGGAGCTTTGCGTCCCATAACCATTGGTTTTATAACATTATCAATCAACGATATAAAAACCATCCATATGGTAAGCAACACCGCTGTTAAAACATCACCGGTCATAAACATATAAATGGAAATAGGAATAATTATTGGTCCTATTCCAACCTGAATAATTGCAAGCATTAAGCAAATTACCGACCAAATACCTGCAAAAGGAACTCCTGCAATAACTAACCCAATACCAAATAATATTGCTTGCATAAATGCTACGCCAAGAATTCCTTTGGCAACATTTCTTATGGTAATTATAGAATCCTGAATAAACTGTTTCCCTTTTGTTCCTATTAATCTGTTCCCAATGCTATCAGCCGATTTTCGTCCTTCTTCAGAATAAGCCAATAAAATGCCGCCAATTATAATGGCAAGTATAAATTGAAGAAACCCTGATCCTGCTCCACCTAAACTATCAAGAAACCATAGCCCAACGGTTTTAATTTGGGCCGAATTGTCGGAAATTAGTACATCAAGATGCTCTGATGCTTTTAGCCAAAAATCATAGGTTGCATTACCAATAACAGGCCAATCTTTAACACTTAAACTTGGAGGTGGGACAATAGCTTTGTCGCTTGATAATAATTCCTTTGCGATACCAATATTTTTTACCATGGAATTAGTGATAAAACCGGTAGGTACAAAAATAATTGCAAGAAGAAGTAGGGTGACTATTGTTGATGCTAATTTTCGCTTTCCGTTAAGTTTTTTCACTAGAAAGCTATAAAATGGAAACATTGCAATAGCAAGAATTAAACCCCAGGCTATAATCATAAAAAATGGTTGTATCAAAGCAAAACACCAGCCAAATAGAACTACTAATACCGTAAGCCTGATGGTCGCTTCTATTAATTTGCTGGTGAATCTATCCTGTTCAATTAATGCGGAGTCTTTTTTCATAAAATCTAATATTGGTTTGTATGGTAATATTACGAAAAAAAGATCCATCATTTTAGCTAGATAATCATTTGTTCAAAATTTATGCCTTTTCGTTTTATGTCATTATATAAATTCATAACTAATATCTTTACAAAAACATAACTAAACTTTTTAAGTCAGTTACAATACAAGGTATACTTCAAATCTATTTCATTTGTGTTATTATCCGGTAATGTTAGCACCAAATCAAAATTCAATGCATCTGGCCTTACAGCGAATTTAAGGGGTGCCGGAAACATATATGGAACAGGCGTGCTAACAGTTAATGGAACTAGTGACAAAAGTATTGTGCGAGTTGAAGGTGTTGGGGGTTTGATGGATCCGAATTTGAAACATCTGATATGAACGTAACTGTTTCCGGAGTTGGAGGGGCAAAAGTTAACGCCACCGATATATTAACAGCCACATTAAATGGTGTAGGTTCTATAAAATATGATGGTAATCCTGGTACAACCAACCTGAATACAAATGGTATTGGGGTTATAAAAAAGGCTGATTTTTAAAATAGTTAAGTGATACTGTGAAATATAAGGGCAGAGCGAAGTCCTCCATTGATTAAATCACATGTCAAGGTAAATTCGCCCCATATACTACCTATCGAAATTTCCCTCCCAATTGGTTCTGCTAACTGAAATAGTTGGCTACTCATATTCTCAATATTATTCAGCGTTAGTGTTCTTCTGTTTTCGGTTTAAAATACCTAAAAGGCAATAAAAAGAAAGTGAAGAAACAATATTTATATATGATACATATCATGTATTAATACTTGCTATTAAAGTACTTGTATTCTTAAAATGCATTTATATCACAGGCATTCAGTATATTTGGGTCATGTGTTTTATTTAGAATCTATATAAATTATGATTTGGCGCATATTATATGGTTTTCAAATTCAAAATAGTAATACTTTTATACTCCAAATTTTTAATGGCATTTTTATGAAATATCATCTAAAGAAATCACTTCTCGTTGCACTGGGAATCCTTACTTTTATGTTAAGCAAAGCTGATGAGGGTCAGGAGCTATTTACAAAACTTTGTTCTCCTTGTCACACAGTTGGTAAAGGTAGATTAGTTGGGCCGGATCTTAAAAATATATCTGACATAAGATCCCCGGAGTGGCTTACTTCTTTTATTCAATCATCACAATCCCTTATTAATAGCGGTGATATTGATGCTGTGGCAATCTACAAAGAGTATAACAACCTACTAATGCCCGACCAGCCAGTTGATGCCGGACAAGTTAATGCAATTATTGTCTATATTAAGGAGGCTGGTTCAGGAATCTCAGCAGAAGGAAGTCAAGAATTGGCAGTTGACTTATTGGAAAACGCAACACCACAAAATATTATTGATGGACGACAGATTTTTTCGGGAAAAACAAGACTTACAAATGGAGGTGCATCTTGTATTTCGTGCCATAAAGTAAAAGACGACAATGTTTTCAGCAGTGGCACACTTGCCAAAGATCTTACCGAAACACATGAAATAATGGGAAGTGCAGGAGTTTCTGCAATAATAAGTAATCCTCCATTTCCTGCCATGGCGGTAACTTATGCTAAAAACAAACTCACCGTAGATGAGGTTTTTAACCTTACAGCATACTTACAGTGGGTTAGTAAGGAAAGGTATTATCAGCATCCTGTAAGTTTTGGTACAACCTTCGTTATTTTCGGAATAATAATATTTATAATGCTTCTTCTTTCCATCATAGTACTTTACTTCAAACGAAAGAAAAAAAGCGTTAATCATGAAATACTCAACAGGCAATCCCCGGTAATAAACTAAGCAAAAAATAATATATATGAGCTGGATAAAAGATCTAATCTCCCCTAGTACCAGAAAATGGGAAGAACTTTACAGAAACAGATGGCAGCACGATAAAGTAGTTCGCAGCACACACGGTGTAAATTGTACAGGTGGATGTAGTTGGAATATTCATGTAAAAGACGGTATCGTGGTTTGGGAAACACAAGCAATGGATTATCCATTACTTGAAAAATCTTTACCGCCATATGAGCCTCGTGGTTGCCAACGTGGAATTTCATTTTCATGGTATTTGTACAGCCCTATCAGGGTAAAATACCCTATGATCCGTGGAGCTCTGATAGATATTTTCAATGAAGAAAAAGCCAAAACGGGCGATGCTTTAAAAGCATGGGAAAATATTCAGACAAATCCCGAAACCCGTCGCAGGTATCAAAAAGCAAGGGGAAAAGGTGGTTTCAGAAGAGCAACCTGGGACGAAGCAAAAGAAATTATTGCAGCTTCAAATATTTATACTGTTAAAAAATATGGTCCCGACCGTTTGACCGGTTTCTCCCCCATCCCCGCAATGTCGATGCTTAGTTATGCCGCAGGATCGAGGTTTTTACAATTAATGGGTGGTGTAAATCTTAGCTTCTACGACTGGTATTGCGATCTACCAAACTCATTCCCCGAAATTTGGGGAGAGCAAACAGATGTTGCAGAAAGTGCCGATTGGTACAACTCAAAGTTTATTGCCGTTATGGGAGCAAACCTTGGAATGACGCGTACACCCGATGTACACTTCTTCTCCGAGTCCCGTCACAACGGAACCAAAACAGTGGTTTTTGCCCCCGACTTTAATATGGTGGCAAAGTATGCCGACAAATGGGTTCCCGTTCATGCAGGGCAAGATGGTGCTTTTTGGATGGCTGTTACACATGTTATATTAAAAGAATACCATTACGAAAAACAAACACCCTATTTTATTGATTATACCAAGAAATTTACTGATAGTCCTTTCCTCGTTGAAGTAATTGAACAAGATGGAAAACTTGTTCCTGGCAGATTGTTAAGAGCCAGCTCAATTGATAAGTATAAAGATATTGAAAAAGGCGATTGGAAATTTCTGAATATTGATTCCGAAACAGGTGATTTTGTTTGCCCGGGAGGAAGCTCCGGCCACCGTTGGGATGGCAAAGACGGCAACTGGAATATGAAATTTGAAGATGCTGAAACCGGTAAGCCATATGATCCTGTACTTACATTATTGGAAAATAACGATGAAGTACTTCAGGTTGAATTTATTGAATATGGAAAAACCATTTCTGCACAACGGGGTGTTCCTGTTAAACGTGTTAAAACTGTTGAAGGAGAAGTAACAGTTACAACTGTTTACGACCTTATTATGGCTCAATACGGTGTAGATCGTGGCCTTGGTGGTGATTATCCCACAACTTACGATGATAAAGAAGCCGCTTATACACCTTCGTGGCAGGAGATATTTACCGGAATAGGTCCGAAAACAGTACTGCAGTTTTCACACGAATGGGCAAGAACAGCAGAAACAACTCATGGAAAATGCAGCATTATAATTGGTGCTGGCATCAACCATTGGTATCATAATAATCTGATTTACCGCGCTGGAACCATGGCACTGATGCTTACTGGATGTATTGGTGTTAATGGTGGCGGTATGAATCACTATGTTGGTCAGGAAAAACTGGCACCAACTGATTCGTGGGCTACAATAATGGCCGGTAAAGACTGGCAAAAAGGAGTTCGTTTACAGCAGGCACCTATATGGCATTATATCAATTCCAATCAGTGGCGCTATGATGGTAACCAGGCGGATTACAATACAGTTCCAAAAAATGAACTTAGCTCAATGCACTCTGCGGATATGACGGTAAAAGCCGTTAAAAATGGCTGGATGCCTTTTTATCCTCAATATAACAAGAGTAATCTGGATATTGTAACTGATGCTGAGAAGGCAGGTGCTACAACTGATGATGAAATTAAGGACTACGTAGTTGACCAGTTAAAGAAAAAAGAGCTGGAATATTCAGTGGTTGAACCTGATGAAGAAATCAACTTCCCCAGAGTATGGTATATTTGGAGGGGTAATGCAATAGCAGGAAGCGCTAAAGGTCATGAGTTCTTCCTGAAGCATTATCTGGGAACACATAACAATTCGATAGCCGATGAGGTAGCTGATCAATTTGTAAAAGATATAAAATTCAGGAGCGAAAATCCTGAAGGAAAAATGGACTTGATTGTCAACCTTAATTTCAGGATGGATACTTCAGCCCTCTATTCCGATATAGTGCTTCCGGCTGCATCATGGTACGAGAAAACAGACCTCAACAGTACCGACATGCATTCATTTATTCACCCGCTATCACCTGCAATTGCTCCTGTTTGGGAATCAAAAAGTGATTGGGTGATATTCCGTGAAATTGCAAAAGCAACCAGCGAGTTGGCAAAGACACACTTTAACAAACCAATACGCGACCTGGTTAATGTACCAATATCTCATGATAGTGCAGGTGAAATCTCTCAAAGTGAAATAAAAGACTGGAGTAAAGGTGAGTGTGAACCTATTCCTGGAAAAACAATGCACAATATGGTTATTGTTGATCGTGATTATACTAAGATCTATGATAAGTTCATCAGCCTTGGGCCTAATATTAGAAATGGACTTGGCGCCCATGGTAATAGCTATCAGTGCGCCGATTTTTATGAGGAAATGTTAAAGGACAAGGATCATCTTCAGGAAGTTGATGGAAAAAAATACCCCTCTCTATATGAAGATGAAGAAGCTGCAAATGCGGTATTAAATCTTTCCAGTTTAACAAATGGAATTCTGAGTACAAGAGCCTATGAAGGGGCCGAAAAAAGGACAGGTCTTAAGTTAGCCGATATAAGTGAGGGAAGTGAAGATGTTAATATTAAATACAAAGACCTTCAGGCAAAACCACATAGATATAACCAATCACCTGTATGGTCGGGTTTAATGAATGATGGTCGTGCTTACTCAGCTTATACTTATAATGTTGAGCGTCTTGTTCCATGGCGTACCCTTACCGGACGTCAACATTTTTATCTGGATCATGAAGGATATATTAAGTTTGGTGAGCATTTGCCTACTTATAAACCATCTCCAAAACCAGAGGCCTACGGTGAATTACGCGTGACGGTGGCAATGGGAAAAGCAAAAATGCTCAATGTACTTACACCTCACGGAAAATGGCATATTCACTCTACATATGGTGATACACTTAGGATGCTTACACTATCCAGAGGCATGGAACCCTGTTGGTTAAGCGTGGAAGATGCTGCTGACTTAGGAATTAAAGATAACGACTGGGTAGAAGTATTTAACGACAATGGGGTATATTCAACCAGGGCATGCGTTAGCGCAAGGATTCCGAAAGGAGTTTGTTTTGTATATCACGCTGTTGAACGTACATATTCCACTCCAAAATCTCAGATTAGAGGTGGAAAGCGGTCCGGTAATAACAATAGCTTTACCCGCGTACATCTTAAACCAAACCTAATGGTTGGGGGTTACGGACAATTTACCTATCATTTTAATTATTGGGGACCCGTTGGAGTAAACCGCGACACATTTGTACTGGTTCAAAAAATGGAAAAAGTTGAATTTTAAAACAGGATTATAACATGGATATAAGATCACAAATAGCAATGGTGTTTCACCTTGACAAATGTATCGGTTGCCACACTTGTTCAATTGCATGTAAAAATATATGGACGGATAGAAAAGGTGCTGAATACATGTGGTGGAATAATGTTGAAACCAAACCCGGCACAGGTTATCCCAGCAAATGGGAAGACCAGGAAATCTACAAAGGAGGTTGGGTAAAAAAAGGTAATTCTGTACTTCTCAAAGGAGCAGGTAAATTTAAAGGCATAAAAAGTTTGTTCCATAATTCAAATATGCCCGTAATTGACGACTATTATGAACCATGGACATACCAATACGAAAATTTATTCGAAGCTGAAGAGGGTGATGATCAGCCTATTGCCAGGCCTGTTTCCCTCATCACTGGTGAAACAATAACTCCTAAATCAGGTCCCAACTGGGATGATGATTTATCGGGTTCAGAAGAGTATGCAAAAAATGATGTCAATTTCAAAAACCTGTCTCCTGCGGAGCAGGAATCTATGTTCCAGTTGGAAAGAATGACTATGCATTATCTTCCAAGGATGTGTAACCACTGCCTCAATCCTGCATGTGTAGCTGCCTGTCCTTCGGGGGCAATATATAAAAGGGGTGAGGATGGTGTTGTATTGATTAACCAAAAAAAATGCCGTGCATGGAGAATGTGTGTAACTGCCTGTCCGTATAAGAAAAGTTATTACAACTGGAATACAGGTAAATCTGAAAAATGTATTCTTTGTTACCCACGCCTTGAATCAGGTCAGGCACCCGCTTGCCACCAATCATGTGTTGGGCGGATAAGGTACATTGGTGTTATGCTTTACGATGCTGATAAAATTGAAGCCGCAGCTGCCAGCGAAACTGAAGACTTGGTAGATAACCAGTTGGCCATATATGTTGATCCAAATGATCCAAAGGTAATTGCTGCTGCTAGAGAAAATGGAATACATGATTCAACAATAGAGTGTGCGCAAAAATCACCGGTTTATAAATTTGTGAAAACGTGGGGATTAGCCCTGCCACTGCACCCTGAATTCAGAACCCTCCCTAACTTATTTTATGTTCCACCATTGTTGCCAACAATGGCATTCGTTAACGAGGAGGGTGTATATGAAACAACTACCGAACATTTTTGGGGAGCCATCGAAAAATCGCGTTTACCAATGAGTTATATGGCAAGCTTATTTAGTGCCGGTAATGAGGAAACCATAAAAACAGTTCTTAAAAAACTAATGGCTGTACGTTTGCATCGCAGGGCCGAAACCGTTGGAGATCTTCCCGAAGAGGAGTCGAAG
The DNA here is from genome assembly GCA_937912115.1 of uncultured Bacteroidota bacterium. Classification (GTDB taxonomy): domain Bacteria; phylum Bacteroidota; class Bacteroidia; order Bacteroidales; family F082. Next base: position 116,107 of record CALDOI010000048.1, read on the forward strand.
GATGCTATGAGGGATGTGGTTATGGATAAGGAAACTGCAGATGATATTTTCCGGCTAACATCACTTCCATTATTCGATCAGCGTTTTGTGATCCCTCCCGCCCATCGCGAAGAAGCAATGGAAATGCTTGAGAGTACAGCTGATGTGAAAGGTAATACCGGGTTTGGATTTAAAGAACCACCCGTAAGAGGCCTGTAATATTGTAATTGTTTATGACTATTAATTATAACTAAATGAAATCATTAGATCATTATATACTCATTGCTGACCTGTTCAGATATCCGGATGAAAATCTTGTGTCAAGGGCTAATAAATTTTTAACAATGGTTAAAAAACAATGGCCAGGACTTTCACCTGGTCTTCAGGTTTTTGTCAGTGCAATTGAAAACATATCCACAAAACAACAGCAGGAATATTTCATGAAGACATTTGATGTTCAGGCTGTTTGTTATCTTGATTTAGGATATATGATGTTTGGTGAAGATTACAAACGGGCTCAGTTACTGGTTAATCTTCAAAATGAACACAAAGTTGCCGGGGTTGATTGTGGAACTGAGCTGGCCGACCACCTTCCCAATGTGCTTAACTTACTTGCACATACAGCAAACGAAGACTTTGCCCATGAGTTGGGTTTTATTATAACCATACCGGCAGTCCGTTTTATGTTAACCAAGTTTAAGAATATTGATAATTACTATGCAGATTTACTTCAAGTATTGCTGGAAATGCTAAAGCAAGATTTCCCGGGAGAAGGACTAAAAGAATATGCCTTTGCTGATGATAAGTTCTCTGGAAAAAATGAGTTTCTTATGCCATCCCCAAAAATGACAGTCTGTGATTCAAATTGTAAACAAAAAAGATTTTAATTATGAGCAACTATTTCTTCTTTATCGGTGTGCCTTATGCGGCAATAGTTATCATGCTGGTTGGTACCATTTTCAGATACACAAACTTTGGGTTTAAAGTATCCTCCCTTTCATCACAATTTCTTGAGAGCAGAGAACTTTTTTATGGTAGTCGTCCTTTTCATTGGGGAATAATTTTCCTGTTCTTTGGTCACCTGGTTGCATTCTTGTTTCCACGATCAGTGGTATTATGGAACAGTGTGGTAGTACGGTTACTTATTCTTGAAATTGTAGCTTTTGGTTTTGGCATAGCTACCCTTTTTGGGCTTGGCATGCTTATCATCAGAAGGTTAAAACATAGAAGACTATTGATGGTTACTACCAAAATGGATGCTTTTGTATATGTGATATTGTTAACACAAGTAATTTCCGGATTGTGGGTAGCATACTTTGCAAGATGGGGGTCAGCCTGGTTTCCTACAGTACTAACACCCTATTTAAAATCTTTGTTTGTATTGGATCCTGATATCATTGCAGTTGCAGCCTTGCCTTTGTCAATCAAAATACATATAGTATCTGCATTTGTTTTAATAGGCATGATACCGTTTACTCGTTTTATGCACTTTTTAGTATATCCTTTTTCCTATTTCTTCAGACCTTATCAATACGTTATTTGGAATTGGGATCGTAAAAAGATTAGAACTTCCAGAAAATTGGTTAATGGGGTTAGATCAAAGAATAATTAATGTTTGAACGATTTCAGTTGGTGGATTTTGAGAAGGAAGATAGAAGACCGAAGTCTGGAGACGGAAGTCCGATGTTGAATGTCCGAAATCGAAAGTAAGAAAAGTTATCATTTAATACCCAATAATAGTTCATCACTAAGCAATAATAAATAGTAAATATTAAATATTAAATCATCAATAAGCAATAATAAATCATCAATACCAAACCCCTATGGCTAATAAAGCTCCTTCATTGTTGGATTTTAGTAATCCGAGTATCAGAACCTTACATTTAACATGGATTGCGTTTTTTCTAACCTTCGTTGTATGGTTTAATATGGCTGGTGTTCTATCAAAAATGATTGAACAATTCGACTGGCTTTCAAAATCAAATGTAAAGGCACTTTTAGTTACTAACGTAGCTCTAACAATTCCAGCCCGTATTATCGTGGGTGGCTTAATCGATAAATATGGCCCAAGAAGAATATTTGCAGGGTTGATGGTAATAATGCTAATTCCCGGATTAACATTTGCTTTTGGGGATGATTTAACTCAATTGGTTCTATCCCGGTTAGCACTAGGTGCTATTGGTGCCGGATTTGTTATTGGAATCAAAATGACCGCCAATTGGTTTACTCCAAAATATATTGGAAGGGCTGAAGGTTTTTATGCAGGATGGGGAAACTTTGGTTCTGCAGCAGCAGCGGCGATGGTACCTTTTGTAGCTGTAAATATGCTTGGTGGTGATTGGCGCTGGTCGTTGGCAATAACCAGCATTGTGACAGCAGTTTATGGTGTTATTTATTTCTTTGTGGTTCAAGACAATCCTGATGGGTTTGAACCTGATCCAAAACAGAAAAAGGGTGGTGCAATGCCCGTTTCTTCATATTTTGATCTGGGGCAATATCTGCTTTGGGAGCTACCATTATATGGAGCACTTGGTCTCGTAGCCTTTGTTCTTCACAAGCAGATGATTGCCGGCGAACACATGATTAGCATGACAACTGTTTGGATAATGTGGATTTCTTTGGGTGTTGTTTACATTGGTGATGTTGTTAGAATACTTAAAGCCAACCTACCTCGACTTAAAGCCGGAGTACCTGATGAAGAAAAATTTCCTTTTGGAAGTGTTGGGGCATTAAACACAACTTACTTTGCAAACTTTGGAGCTGAACTTGCCATCGTTTCAATGCTTCCCATGTTTTTCTATGAAGTTTTCAGCAACTTGCTTTACGAAGACGGATCTAATATAATGACACTTACCATGGCCGGATCTGTTGCAGGCTCATTTGCCTTTATGAATTTGGTAGCCCGTCCACTGGGCGGTTTGCTTTCTGATAAAATGGGTAGCCGTAAAAAGACGATGCTATTTTATATGGCAGGGATTACAGTTGGTTTTTTCTTGATGGCAATTATTTCAAAATATGGCCCTGTTGGCAGCAATGGAGAAGTTACCCTATTACCACAATTTAATACTATAACATGGCTAGTGGTTTCAATAGTTATAACCATGTTTGCTTCTTTCTTTGTTCAGGGTGCTGAAGGTGCCACATTCGCAATGATTCCTTCCATAAAAAAGGAAATGACAGGGCGAATTGCCGGTATGGCAGGTGCATTTGGTAATGTTGGTGCTGTAACCTATTTATTCCTGTACAATTTTATGGACGATAAGTCATTCCTTTTCATGTTGTCGGGAGGAGCCTTGGTTAGCCTTGTTTATTGTTTTATCATGCTAAAAGAACCAAAAGACGCATTTGTTGACAGTTTTGATTAGTTAAAGAATAGTCAGTCTGAAAATATATTTTGTTACCAATTTTAAAAAGAATATTTATGTCTAAAATTAATCTTGATGTATGGAATGTGGAAGATGAAAAATTCTGGAAAAATACAGGAAAGAAAATAGCCACTAAAAATCTATGGATTTCCATTCCTGCATTGCTGTTGGCTTTTGCTGTGTGGATTATGTGGAGCATTATTGCCACAAAAATGAAAGCCTTTGGGTATAATTTTGGTATGATATCAGCAGACATGAATCCGGCTCAGATAGCTGATAAACTCAAAGAGATTAATAGCATGTATTATACATTGCCAGCAATCGCAGGACTTGCAGGTGCAACATTACGTATCCCCAACTCGTTTTTAATTTCGCTAGGTGGTGGCAGGAATGTAATATTCGTTACCACATTGCTGTTACTCATTCCTGTTATTGGTGTTGGTTTTGCGTTGCAAGATGTAAATACGCCCTATTTAACTTTCGCCATTTATGCAGCCTTATCGGGTTTTGGAGGGGGAAACTTTTCTTCATCAATGAGTAACATCAGCTTCTTCTTCCCAAAACGTATGCAGGGTACTTCACTTGGTTTGAATGCCGGTATTGGAAACCTGGGAGTAGGTGTTATGCAAAAAACCATCCCATGGGTTATTGGGTTCTCACTTTTCGGTGTGATAGGAGCTGATGGAAATGAAATATTTGACGGAGCAATTGCCGGGCTTCAAAATGCAGGTTGGGTATGGATTCCTTTGTTGAGTATTGCAACGGTCGCGGCATTCATTGGAATGAACAATGTAATTACCGGAACACCCAAGTTGCCTTCAACGCTACAAGGTGTTGGCAAAACATTGTATATGATTTTATTAGGATTAATTGCCGCTTCTGTTGGTGCGTATTTGCTCATTGGTTTAAAAATTAATATGTGGATTGTATTGCCAGTAGTTGTACTATTGACTCTGGCCTTAATGAAATTTGCTACTCCAGGCGAAATTAAGACAAACCTGAATAAACAGTTTGCAATTTTTGGCAATAAGCACACCTGGGTAATGACAATTATTTATACCATGACTTTTGGTTCATTTATCGGGTTCTCTGCGGCATTTCCAAAGTTATGTCAGGACATATTTGTTTATACCGATGCTACCGACCCTTCATATATAAACCCCAATGCACCCAATTATCTTATGTGGGTTTTCCTTGGTCCGGTTATCGGGGCATTAATACGCCCGGTTGGTGGATGGCTGAGTGACAAGATAAATAGTGGCGCAAAAGTTACGGCCATTAGTACTATCGCTCAAATTCTTGCAACAATGGCAGTTGCCTACTTTGTAATACAGGCAAGAAACAGTGTAACCCCTGAAATTTTCTGGTGGCCATTTTTCGCAAGTTTTATGGTACTGTTTTTAACAACAGGTATTGGAAATGGATCCACATTCAGAAGTATTCCGTATATTTTTAATAAAGAGCAAGCAGGCCCTGTATTGGGATGGACTGCTGCAATAGCTGCGTATGGGGCATTCATCATACCAAAAGTATTCGGGCAGCAAATTCAAAGTGGTACTCCTGAGTATGCCCTTTATGGTTTTGCGATATATTATCTTGTTTGTTTGATCCTAAACTGGTGGTTTTACCAGAGATCAAATGCGGAAATTAAAAACCCTTAAAAAATGGACTGTAGAGACTGCATAAACACCAGGTGTCCGATAAATAATACCTGTCTGCCTGAATGGCTTCAATACACACAGAATCATAAATCAAGCATATATGCATCTGTTGGGCAATCTATTTTCAACGAAGGCGAACTAGTCAGGGGAATCTATATTATTTGTTCAGGGAAGGCAAAAGTTTTAATAGAGGATGACAATGGTAAGGGAAGGATAATCAGAGTTGCCGGATCAGGTCAGGTACTTGGACATCGTGGTTTTAGCGAAACTATGGTCTATCCCATTTCTGCAAAAACACTTATAGAATCAGAAATTGCATATATATCCAACGAAGATTTTTTTAAACTTATCAGGTCAAATAATGATTTATCAATATATATGATGATGTTTTTTGCTGATGAGCTAATGAATTCGGAAAAGAACCTAAGAATTAGTACAACACTGACTTCACGGGAAAAAGTTGCCTATGCCTTGGCTAGGTTAATCAAGGCCAACGGGTTCATCAATGAAGAAGCCAGACAAATAGACTTAGGCTTGAATTTTAAGGAATTGTCTAACTTTGCAGGGATTTCTTATACAACACTGACACGTGTATTGAAATCATTTTTACAAGAAGGAATACTTAAAAAATCAAACGGAAATTTTTATCTTGTTGATGAATCCGTATTAAGCCAACTGTCCTGGATGGAAATACAATAATCATCCTATGTGTTGGTTTGCTGCTTGCAAAATAAGTCGATAATGAAAAGAAAATGTGAAACATGTACTCATTACAAATGCTTTATTAATAAGTACTGTTCACCTGAATGGAAGCCTCTAATTTCTTTCTATAAAACCTCCACTGATTATCCTGCCGGAGCAACTATTTTTTCTGAAGGCGATCCGGTTAAAGGAATATTTCAGATATATTCAGGTAAAATAAAGGTTGTTACTTCATCAAATGGAAATAAAGAGCGCATAATAAGGCTTGCTAATTCTGAGGAGTTACTCGGACATCGTGGTTTGGGAGGGGAAATGATATACCCTGTAACTGCAATTGCACTTGAGCAATCACAGGTAACTTTTATACCTATTGATATATTTTATAAAACCATAAAAGCCAATCCCGAATTATCATTTCAGTTGCTAATGTTTTTTGCTGATGAGTTTAAGGCAACTGAAAAACGCGTTAAAATGATGTCATTAATGACAGCAAGAGAAAAGGTTGCTATTTCAATCATGACCATTGTTAAGGCATTTGGTTTTTATGAAAACGATCCAACTCTATTGGATTTTACACCATCACGGAAGGATATTGCCAGTATTGCCGGAACTACATATGAAACAGTTATCAGAGTCCTGCGGGATCTTGAAGAATCAAGGGTAATTGTTCAGGAAGGAAAAGCAATAAGGGTTCTTGATCTAAACTATTTGCAATCACTTTGTAATAAGGAATAACAATTTACAACTCATCATCACCGCCGCCTTCACCACTTGATTTACGACTCATTTTGAAGTTATTGAAACTGTAAGAGACTGTAACTGTTACAACTGGTGCAACAGGTGTAAATTTATAGTGGGTGATAAATCCTTGTCCTTCGGTGGAATGTTCCCTTAACGCAGTGCCAAAAATATCTCTTGCCTGAAGATTTGCTGTAAGCCTGCGATCAAGGAAACTTACCTTAAAAGCTCCATCAACAGTATAAAAGCCTGAGTTTGTACCCTGTGCGGAAACCGATGCACTGTTATATCGATAGCTCAACTGTAGCTGACCATGATCCCAAATTTTAAACGTATTATTGAGCCTTGAACTCCAGTTGGTGGATGTTCTGCTAAAATCTTTATCATAAAGGCTACCCTCAACTTTGTAATTATAGAGGTTACCACTCATATCCATATCCCACCATTTTGTAATACCTATGCTTAACATTGCTTCAACCCCAAGTGAATAATCCTTTCCCACATTCTCAACTGTATTCATCATAACAGTGTCAATGTATATTGATGACACTCGCTCAACTTTATTGTGAGTTACTCTATAATATCCTTCCAGAGAGAAAAAATTATCTCCAAAATTCAGTAGATATCCAGCATCATATGAGTCGATATATTCGGGTTTAAGGTTTGGGTTTCCTTGTCTTACATTATATGCATCCTGCCAGGTTATAAAAGGCTCCAATTCCCATCCCCTTGGTCGATCAATTCTACGCGAATAGCTTGCCATTAACTGTTGATCATGAGGAAGATTATATGATGTATGTATGGTTGGGAAGAAATCCCATCTGTCGAGAGTGAAATTATCCTCTCCCGTCATCTCAACTTTCCTGTCGGTATACTCTGTTCTTAATCCGGCCTGATAACCAAACTTACCAACATATCCAGCATAAAGGCTATATGCTGCATAAATATTTCTATAATAGTCGGTTATATTACTGAATTCCGGTACAAAATCGAGCATGTCGGTATCATTATTATAAACCCATAATTCGGTAATATCATTACTATAACTACGTCGTGTTTGCAATCCTGCTTCAAACTTATCCTTCTCCCCAACAGGTAGAGTGTAATCCATTTTAATATCCATCCTAACAGAAGGCCCTTTTTCAACATTCTTTTTACTGCTAATTAAAGTATTATCCAGATTACGTAATTCATTGGTTGAAACTTCATCATTATTCCTATTACGATAATTGAACTCGAGTTTTAAGGTATGCGGCACTGTAGCCTTCTTTTCCGAGCCTTTTCCTTTGCCCATACCTTTACCCATACCCTTTTTCATTTCACTTTGATCCGGCTCATTATTTTTCTTAAAGTCGTGCTGATAAACTCCATCTAAACTATAATAACCACCACCGCGAGTTGTTTCATCAAAACTGTTGTATGTAAACATGTTGGTTTCTGGGAAAGTCCAGTCATCATATCTCAGAGTTGAATTATTCGACATATCCCAATTTCCAAATCTACCAGATAGAGAAATGAAATCACTTTTTGTAGGGTTATACTCAAATCCGGCTCTAATGGCAGTACTTTGGTGCTCGCGTTTTGTATCCCCATATGAATTTACAAAAAACGAAGTGTCATTTGAAACTGTCTCTCTTTCATTTATCACATCTCCAGGTCGGGCACGGTTGTTATAATTAGCTCCAAAAATAAAACTTACCTTATTAACCCGGTAGCTTAAAAGTAAGTCGCCTCCATATTGCCCATACATTCCTGCATTTAGATTAACAATACCGCTCAATCCATCAAGATAATTTTTTTTGGTAATTATATTTATAATACCTGTAGCTCCATCCGGCTCAAACTTTACTGATGGGTTTGTAATAATTTCAATATTTTCGATGCTGCTTGAGGGTATTTGCCTAAGTGCATCACTGGGATCCAGTATTGTTGGTTTTCCATCTATAAGAACGGTAAATCCTGTACTCCCGCGCAACGATACATTACCTTCAATGTCAACCTGAACCGAGGGTACATTTTCAAGAATATCAACAGCAGTCCCTGCTTCGGCTGTAAGTTGCTTATCAACATTAATTACCTTTTTATCTATTTTAAACTGAACAGGAGCTCTTTTTGCCACAACTTCAACTTCACCAAGATTCTTAGAATCAGATTCGAGGAAAATATTTCCTAAGTTAATATTAGTATTATCATCATCCACAAAAAATGTATCTGAGATCTTATCTTTTAAACCTATGAAAGTAATTTTTAAAAAGTAACTACCGTTTTCGGGTCGATCAAGTTTAAAATGGCCAAGATAATCGGTAATAGATCCCGTAATAAGCTTGTCGGTTTTTGAATTATAGAGAGCAACAGTGGCATATTCAATGGGTTTATTATTTTGCTTGTCAACTATTGCTCCTTTAATTTTTCCTTTGGGCGACATTGGGTCACCTTCGCAAATGCCATTTGTAGTTGCTGAAAAAATAAACAATAATATAAGTAGTGCTGTGTTTTTCATATGTATTAAAAAAGTTTGCAAAGATGCGAAATAATTACAATACTACTTAGACAAAGTAATTTTGTCCTTCATTCCATGTAATAATAAAAAAACAGGAGATATTTAGAGAAAATATTTATCAATATGTTTGCGAAACTTATCCTTGTATTGATCACTAACCGGAATATAAACATTCTTATCAAATATTATTCGATTTCGTTCAATTGTGGTTATCTGATTAAGATTAACAATGAAGGATCGATGAACTCTCATAAATGAATTTTCAGGTAAAAACTGCTCTATTTTCTTCATGCTCAACAGAGTCATTACAGGTGGGCCATTTATTGTATGTATTTGAAGATACTCTCTCATTCCTTCAATGTACTTGATATCTTCAAGCTTAATTCGAAGTATCTTATACTCCGATTTTATATATAGAGTATCATTGTTAGTGTTAATTTGCTCAACCTTAACCAGTTCCTTTTCAAACCACAATTTAGCTTTATCAACTGCCTTTAAAAAATCGGGATATCCTATTGGCTTTAACAGATAATCAATTGCATTTACCCGAAATCCATCAATTGCAAATTCACTATATGCCGTTGTAAATATCACCTTTGGTGGATCGACGAGGGATTTCACAAAATCCATCCCACTCAAATCTGGCATATTAATGTCAACAAACATTAACTCTACCTTAAAATTTGAGAGAAAATCAATGGCTTCAATTGCACTCTCAAACTCTCCCGTTAACTCTAATCCCGGAGTTTTTTTTATATATGCAGATATTTGCCTGAGTGCTAATGGTTCATCATCAATTGCAATACAAGTTATCATAGTGGTATCCTTAAGTTTAGTGAATATAGGTTTTTATTATCATTGATAGTTAGATCATAACTATTGCCGAATAACAAATCAAGTCTCTTTTTTGAATTAGCTATTCCTATTCCAGAGTTGTTCCGATCATTTTCCATGAAATGCTGACTATTGACTATATTGAATTCCAACATATCATGCATTACACCAATATCAATATTGATAAAAGAATCTGCATTATAACTAACTCCATGTTTAAATGCATTTTCCATGAAAGAAATAAATAGCAATGGTGGAATTTGCTTATCAGGGATATGGCCGGGAATGTTTAATTCAACTTTAACTTTATCAGAAAATCTAAGTTTCATCAATCCAACATAGTTACTTATAAACTCCAATTCCTTATTGAGTGGTATCTTTTCTGCTTCCGACTCGTATAGTATATGCCTCATCAATTTTGACAAACTAATGATTGATTGTTTTGCCTCCTCTGTATCAATATCAATTAATGCATGGATATTATTGAGAGTATTCATGAAAAAATGCGGACTCACCTGATTTCTGAGAAAAGCTAGTTGATTTTGAACATTTTCCTTTTCGAGTTTGGACTTCTCCTGCTCCAGAACCGACCACCTCATCATCATTCTTAATCCTGTATCAAACCCAATTATCAATATTGAAACAATAATAGTATTTATAAATGGAGGATAAGGAAATGGATTTGCTCTCTTTTCAGGAGGTTGGTGAAGCCCATTGGGAGGCCCGATTTGAAGCCTTTCACCCATTGGAGGTCGATGCTGTATTTCGTGAGGTGGTGGTCCGCCAATTCCTATTCCATGCTCAAAAAAATAAAGTCCAAATGCGAACACAATTATTGTGATGATTGCAGCTACTATATATGAAATTTTTTTTCGTTTGAAAAGAAATATGGGAATAAGAACAAAGTGGTTAAATAAGAACAAGAAGAAAAAAGGTATTACTGCTTTTAATGACCTTAATACGTTTTCCCAATATAAATACTCATCCGATGAAAACATTAATAACGGTGCAGCAAACAATAGCAGCCACATTGTTAATATTATTAATGTTTCAGAATACTTTATTTTTTCTGTTCTTATATTCATGATTACAAGTATAATGATATTTTTATTACTTCTTAATAAAAATACCGGTTAAAACTAACTCATGATCGATTACCTTCACAAAGTAGAGGCCTGGATTCATAAAATCAACATCCATTATCTGAGTTGTTTCATTATTTATTGCCTGATTTAAAATTAGTCTACCATCCATATTATACACTTCAAGAGTCCCTGATGAAATGCCTTCAGCACTTACAGAAACTGTTTTAAATGAAGGATTTGGAAATATCTTCAAGTTATTATCAATGCTATTCAAGTCATTTACTCCAGCATTAATATCGGCATCCCTTACTAATCTTACATAATTAAAAATTCTGATAACATCACCTTGAGGCCCATGACCATAAGGGTAATTAGCAGGATCACCTGTTTTTGGATCACTACGTTGTGAACCGGCACCATGAACATCCATAAGTGTATAGTTACCCGATCCGGGAGGCAATGCTTCCATCCAGCCCAGACCTTCGCCAAAACAAACGTAGGCTCCAAATCCACCTGGGGCATTTTCCTGCCAGCTTGAATGAGTCGTGCCAGTCCAGTAAAAGGGGTAGTTCGAGTTCCCTCCTTCATCAGTTATTTGAGAACAATTAAAAAGGGGATCAATGGCTGCTGAGTTTGATGTTGAAGGTGAACGTGTATAGTCTAATATGCTCTGTAACTCTTTTGCATTTGGTAAACGCCAATCAGAATAGCCCGCAATTAAATTATTTTCAGCATAACTCAGTGCACTTGCCCATAACATACCCTCACCGCTATCATCCTGAGTCCACATCAATCCAGTTGCACTATCAGTAATTGTACCATTTCCATTATTCAGGAAATCATTCACTCCATAGTTCTCATTACCACGTACATACATTACATAAAACTGCTTTTCTTCAGTTTGTCCTGGCATTGGCCCTGTTCCATATCCCTTTATACGGCCATCGGCAAAGTTTACTCCAAACATTGTTTCATCTCCCGTCATTGTTAGTCCAGCATAAAGGGTTGAAGATGCCATTTGTGCATCAATTATTCGTTCACCTGCATTTTGATCACCATAGTTAAAATCAAAATAATCAGTATCAATAAATGGAATTAAATCGTCTGTTGATGTACCATTATAGCCACTGGGGTCAACGCCACTAAAAATTATAAGTGAGTACATTTCTTTTATTGAAGGCAGACGCCAGTCGGTATAACCTGCAAGGTCAAAATCAACTGCAGCAGCAACAGCCTCGTTGTATGACATCTTATCATCATAATCAATATCGCCATCACCATCCATATCAGGGCTTTTTTGCCACATTAGTCCGGTTACCAAATCGGTAACAGTTCCGTCCCCATTATTCTGGTAACTCGGCACTTTGCCTGTATAATTGGCATCCTGTCCGAAGTAAGCGTCACCTGTAACAGTGGCATTGATTTCTATAATTGTATCATAGAATTTTTGCTGATCGGTATCAACAATAGGATAAGTAATAGTGGTCTGAGCCTGTGAAGAAAAGTTACCAAGCAATAATGTAATAACAATCAATGATTGAGTAATCCGGGTTTTTAATACTATTTTCATACTACTTGATTTTTTAAGCTTTCAAGTACAAAGAAACGAGAGATTTCAAATAGAAAAAAAAGTAATCAACAGATGGGAAGTTTTTATCAATTAGTGACCTGATTTTGGGGTAAGTTTTGGTCGTGAGTTTATCTACAACTATTATTGATCGGCATTATTCCAGTAATTATACGTGGCTCCGATACCTGCTAAAGAGGTTAAAAGAAGAATAATATAACTCATCGGAACCAAATGAAATCCACTCTCACTATCGGAAACGCTAAAAACACCAGGAATAGCCCAGGGAAAATATGGCCCCCATCCAACCATGGCAATCAATTGTGCCATTACCACCATGAATAATACAAACCCAATGGGAGCGATAATACCCCTTGATTTACCACATACATACCCAATTACTGTATTAAGCATAATAGTGAGTAAAACTGTGATAAAGAAATTTTGAGAAAACCCGATAAAAACTTCATATGACCAACCCGGAATATTTATGATTCTACCAAAAACCAATGCACTTAAATACATAACTATTGAAAGTGCAATACACCAAATGGTTGCAATTACAAATTTTGCCGAAATTATTGAAGATCGTGAAACGGGTAGCGATAATAAATCGGTTAATGTATTTTCGATATACTCTCGACCAAAAACCCAGCTTGTTACGAAACCAAAGGCAATTATCCCCATAACAGCTACTACCTGATTAATGATTTCAAAATAGCCAAGCCATGAGTTTTCAGAGAAAAACTTAGCTTTGGCTCCAATTAATCCAAGTTTTTCAGCCATGTGCGGGTTTTGTGCAATAAACATTAACAACCCCATCATTGCCGGTATAAAAATAAATAATCCAAAGGTAGTTGTTACAATCCATGATCTGCGCAATTTCATGATTTCTGTCTGTATAGCTATTATCAAATTATTCATATTGCCTCCTTTTCTTTTATGGTTCGCAAAAAGAATGACTCAAGGTTTTCCTCTTCAACATTAAGTTTATTCAATTTGAAATTATTGGATATCAAAAGTCTTGCTATTTCATCTGGTGCAACCACAGTTTTTTTATCCATGGATACAATCTGATTATTTTGGATCATCGTTTCCATTAAACCATGCCTATGTATTACTTCCAATGCCTCATTATCGTTATTGGTTTGAATAACAAGCTGTTTATGACAGAGTTCTTTAAGTTGATCGGAATATATTTCCCTGATCATTTTTCCTTTGTGGATTATACCGATACGAGTTGCAAATTGTGAAATCTCACCAAGGATGTGGCTTGAAATAAATATTGTTACACCTTTATTTTTTGCCAGATCGATTAATAATTCACGTATATCGTGGATGCCAGCAGGGTCTAAACCATTGGTGGGTTCATCAAGGATCATAATTTCCGGATCATGCATCATTGCTTTGGCTAAGCCCAAACGTTGCTTATTGCCAAGAGACAGATGTTTGGCAAGTCTGTTTGCATAAGATGTGATTTCCAATTTTTCCATTATTCTGTCAACTACTTTTCTATCTTCTAGATTACGTAATTTCCTGATTAAATGAAGATTTTCTTTTACACTCAGGTTTGGATAGGAGTGTGGAACTTCAACCAGATAACCGGTTTTTTTCCATATGTTCGTATTTGAAGGTACAACCAGACTATCATATAATAATGCCTGTCCAGATGTTGGCTTTACTATACCAAGTAACATACGGATGGTTGTTGTCTTTCCTGCACCATTTAGCCCAAGGAAACCATAAATCTCACCTTTGTTTACTGAAATATTATTATCAGAAACGGCACATACATCTTTGTATGTTTTGTTTAATGAGCGTGTTCGTATTATTTCTTTCATTTTTTTGTTATTATAACAACCAACTGGTATGTTAATGTGTAAAAAAATTAAGTCATCAGGTTTTCATATAGGGAATAAAAGGCTTCTTGTAATTTTGTGCTGTACTTTACCTGCTTATTGGAGTTAAGAGCCCTGATAAAAACACCATCGGTACAGTAAAGAAACAAGTTTGCAATTTCAGTATTTGTTGTATGGGATACTATCTCTTTTGATTTCCTGGCATTCTCGATTACCCTTTCCCATACTTTCATGTCATTTCTATACTGTTCAGCTTCAATTTCCAGCATTTCGGGAAAGCGTTTCATTGCCTCGAACATGATGAAGAAGAAATTAAATGATACCTCTTCGTTTTCATCTCCTCCCATCATAACATTAATTTGCTTAAATGATTTCTCAATTGTATAAATATATTTATCAATAAAATCCTTAAGTGAGTATTTTGGGAATGCGGAATAATCCATAGCTCCCATATTGAAAAACATGAGGACAATTTCTTTAAACAACTCTTCCTTTCCAGTAAAGTAGTGATAAACCGCACCTTTCGAAAGACCAGTAGCCTGTACAATCTCTTTCATAGTAACTTCACGATAACTCTTTTGAAGGAATAGTAACAAGGATGTACTTAATATAAAATCTTTAGTTTCTTTCATAATACCGACCGTTTGGTTTGCAAATATATTAAATATTTTGAAAGTAAAACTTTTAATACAGTTTTTTGCAATCGATGGAAGTTTTTGTACTAAATACCAAAAAGCTTTAGTGCCGCGCCTTTACATAATTTCCCAACCGGCAACCGAGTATCAACAACCTCTATCAAATTTCTGTTATACCAGTATGGAATGGAGACCTATCAATATATTTCCATTACGCACCTTAAGGAATAAAACTACGCTGCATTGCATTATGTAACAAGGTTTCGTTTACCATTTCGGGCGCGAAAAAGTTATACCTGAAAAATTTACCACAGAACCAATTTTAGACCATTTTTTAATAAGAGGCATAGTTTTAAAAGTATAATTTTACCTGATTTTACAACAAAAATAAATCTGATGAAAGTAGTCGCATTTAATGGAAGCCCAAAACCCAAAGGAAACACTTATCATGCCCTTAAGCTGGTAACTGATGAATTGGAGAAACAAGGGATTGAAACAGAGATTATCACTGTAGGAAATAAGAAAATATCAGGATGCTTAGCCTGTAACCAGTGTGTTAAAAATCGTGATGAGAAATGTTCAATTACCATTGATAAAGTTAATGAGTGGATCCAGAAGATGAAAGAAGCAGATAGTATTATTCTAGGCTCACCAGTTCATTTTGCAGCTATGGCTGGCAATATGAAATCATTTTTAGATCGTGCGTTTTATGTAGGAGGTGTAAATGGATCATTGTATCGCCATAAGGTGGGTGCATCGGTTGTGGCAGTGCGACGTTCGGGAGGATTACCTACCTTCAACGAGCTTAATAATTTTTTAAATTATTCTGAAATGATGATACCAACTTCCAATTACTGGAATGTAATTCATGGTACTACTCCCGGTGAGGTGTTGCAGGATGAAGAAGGAGTTCAAATCATGCAGGTGCTGGGACAAAACATGGCATACCTAATGAAATTGGTGCAACATGGACATAATATCGTTGCTCCTCCTCCTAAGGCAAGAAAAATCTATACAAACTTCATCAGGTAAGTAATTGTTTTGCAGCATTTAAGAGTGAATAAACCAGAAAATAAAAATACCCTAATTGGCTTTGGTTTTGCCCTGTTGGCTACAGCTTTGTGGTCAGGTAATTTTGTTGTTGCCAGTGGATTATCAGATAGCATCCAACCTACTACTCTGGCTTTTTATCGCTGGCTGGTAGCCACGCTTGTTTTTACACCTTTTGCTTTCAAAAGTGTTAAGCGAGACTGGGCTACAATTAGAGCTAGTTTTTCATATCTTCTGTTAACTGCTGTACTTGGAGTTAGTATTTTCAATACTCTCATTTACTTCGCTGGTCAAACAAGTACGGCTGTCAATTTATCATTAATTGCACTTACTTTCCCAATATTTATTCTTCTCATTTCGGCCATTGTTTTCAAAGAACTAATAACATCTGTCAGGGTTCTGGGAATTATAATTGTATTGATGGGTGTAATGCTGATAATCTCCAAAGGAAATCCGGCTGAACTTTTAAATTTAAAATTTAATACAGGGGATCCTTTAATGCTATTGGCAGCTTTTACTTTTGCTATTCATAGTCTTCTAGTAAAAAATAAACCAAAAAAAATAAGTATAATCTCACTTCAATACACAACCTTTTTTATTGGGTTGATTATTCTTCTTCCGTTTTACTTATTTAGTAAAGATAGCATTGTGGGGTTTGAGCCGGAGTTTACTGTTATTGGAGCCATTCTGTATATTGGTATTTGCTCTTCTTTAATCTCCTTTGTTTCATGGAATAAAGCTATCATCAAAATTGGTGCATCATCAGCCGGAATGATTTATTTTTTAATGCCTCTATTTAGTGGGTTAGTGGCGTGGGTACTGTTGGATGAAAAACTAAAATACTATCATTTGATTAGTGGAATTATGATAGTAACTGGTATACTGATCAGTAACCATCAGGCTAGGAGAGTATAGTTTTAAGTGTTTTAGATATTTACCTATGTCCTGATTTTAATTCAGAATTGGGTGGTTGAAAATCTTAAATCGAACCCTGATTATCAGGCCAGCTTCCAAACGACTGTTTCTCAAACTTCATGCTGCCATCCTCACCTTTTAATATATTGATCCATGCCTGCCAGTTTTCATCGTCTATTTCAGGGTAATCCAAACGGTAATGACTACAACGGCTTTCTGTACGCATGATTGATGCTTTGAGTTTCATTTCAGCACTGATAATCATATTTGATGTTTCATGTGCAAGCCTGAGTTCATGCAAGTCGGCAGCCCTGAGCATTGGCATATGGTGATCTCTTAATTCTTCAATGTAAGCCAGGGCGGCTTTCATCATATTTTCCTTTTTTATGTATAATACAAAGTTGGGGATCATAACTCCCTGGAGGGTTTGTGTTACCCAGGCAGGGCTGTAACCTGCTTCCCGTTTTAAAGGGGCAAGGATTTCTTCCCTGATAAGGTTAATCTTTGTTTTTGAATTAACCGGCAAAGCAGTACTTTTGGAATATTCAGATGCAGCTTCAGCAGCAACAGCCCCCTGAACAGCAGATCCTGCCAATGAAGACCCAATCTGTGTATAAATTGCTCCAACCATATATGATCCCAGTGCATCGCCGGCAGCATATAACCCAGGGATATTTGATTCACACTTATCATTTATTGGAACTAGTCCTTCTGATTTATGAATTGCCATACCAGCAGAAGATCCACCGACAATTGTACCAGTCATTCCCGGTGGTGCTCCACCTTCTTTAGGTGGTCTTCTGTTTCTGGATTTGCTATCTGCAGAGTCAGGTTCTGCTCCATGTGGTTTTCTGTTTCTAAATTCTTCAGGAACATAAGGGCCACCTTCAATATCATTGACTTTTTCTTCACCTGGCCTTCCCATTTTAATGGGAGAACCCATCATATAAGCTTTGTAATTCAGGTCAACACCCAGATCATGATGAATTTCAACATTTGTTGTCCCCGGTTTTCTTTCGAACATACCATGCCAGCCATCAAAGCATGCTGCTGCATTTTTAGACTGCCCCGGGTGACCATCATTCCACTCTTTACCGGTAACTTTTGCGCCGATATTGTACGCCATGATGGTACCATCGTGAGTTAGATCACAAATGGGAAAACCATTGGGTTTAAATCCACCTGCCCCGGTACAAAGGATAACACTTTTCGCATTGAAAATATGAATTTTTTCTTCACCTAAACTAAATCCGGCTGCACCTGCAATCCTTCCATTTTCCTTGATAAGATGAGTAATTACAATCCGCTCTTTTACTGTTATATTCCTTTCTTCGATAGGTTTATTGAAACTGTTGAAATATAACGGGGAATCGAAAAACCCCCACGCTCTGAGTTCGTTTACTCTGGCAAGTGAGTGTTCAGCTAATTGCCTTGTGTAAGCCTTATTATTAGTTCCTAAGGCAGAACTTGAAATAGCGTTTACAAAATCATCAATGCTAAAATTGGTAGTTGTTTCATCATATGCAAATATTCCTTTTGCAAAAGGAGTTTGCCCCGATGAGCCAAGGCGGCCTTTTGAAACAAGCAATACATTACTACCTGCATCGTGTGCCTTAACGGCTGCAAATAATCCGGCCATACCACTGCCAATAACAAGCACATCGGTTTCACTTTCCTGATGATCGATATTATCAATATCTATTTCCGGGTTATTTTTGGCCCAACTTGTTGAAACTCCCATTGAAACAAGGGCTGCCATTCCGGCTGCTCCACCTGCTAATCCAAGGAAGTGGCGACGTGAAATACTACTATTTTCTTGTGAATTTCTCATTGCCTTATCCTAATTTCAGGTTTAAAAAATATCTCTTTAATAGAAGTAATACACCACTTACTGAAAGTAGAATTATAAATATTGACATTGCAATATCAGTATGACGTCCCAATTCTATAGCATGCCATGATGCTACAATAATAAATACTATTGAGAGTATGCCATGAAGTAATCGCCAGCTACTAAACTTCATTGGTAGCCGGTTGCGAAATATTGAAGTAAGTCCTATTGTCAACATCAGTAGCCATGCCATGATCCCCAGAATAACTCCTGTGCTGCTGAAGGTTGTTAACAGAGTTATAAAAGCTTCCTCCGGTTCTACTCCCGATTCAAAATACCGTGGAAACACTATGAAGAAAGGATGCAACAGGAGTACTCCTGTGAAGATATAGCCAATAATTTTATGAAGATCAATAACCAATCCCATACTGTTTATATTCAGCATTTTCCTGCTATTTCGGGTTAGAAAAAATTGTCCAATCATTAATGATAATGCAATGAGGGTAACAATTGAAATTACTTCCTTTAGCACAGTACGACGAGGAAAATCCCCCAATGCCCAGAAGAGCATTGGGAGTCCAACTAACATACTAAAAACCAAAATTATATTATTCCTTTTCATAGCTCTCTATTAACCCCATGAAACAATAACCGGAATTGATTTATCAGGTGTAATGGTAATGGCATCAACCGGGCAATACATCCTGCATAGATGGCAAATCTGGCAATCGGCAGGATATGCGATTACTGCTTTGCCGGTTCTTTTATCTAATCGTATAACATCGGTAGGACAAGTTTTTACGCATGTCCCGCAACCGATGCACCCGTTTATACTATTGATAGCCATTTTGATTAATTTATGATTGCTTACACAAATATTTACTCCAAATTAAGTATATCTAACAGAGTTTGCGCCTGCTCTTCAGTAATTACAATATCATTTGAGGCAAAATTAGCTACAAGTTCAGAAGCTGTAGGTGTAGGAGGGCCTCCGACTATTGATTCCAGCTCTTCTGCAGTTACAGTTATACCTATGGTTGCCAGGTATTCTACTCCGGAAGTAAAATCCGGACCACCGCCGTTACCGCCGCCACCACCTATGTCACCATCGGGGAATACAACTACACGATCAAGGTTAATACAATTAGGATTGCCATCAGGTGTTTCGGCCACATCTCCACTACGAACCAATCGCACGTAGTTGTAACGATGAATTTCAGGATTCAATTCCGAAAAGTACTCTTCTGATTTAGGACCAAAACATATCGATCCTGATCCATGTAAGTCGTTGCCATCAGGGTCTGTGTTATAGCCTGCAGCAAGGAACCAGGCATAAACAGTACCTCCATCAACAACTTCGTCACTACCTTCCAGCGGATTGGATGTGCTCGACCAATAAAATGGATAATCGACCTGACCCTTTATATTAGTAAGTTCTGTAAGGTTAAAAAATGTTGTGTTCATTGAAGGGAAAACACCGGAGTAATCTGCGATACTTTGCAATTCTTTGATATTAGGCAGGCGCCAGTCATCGTAACCATACAAGGTGGCGTTTTCAGCATAAGCCAGGGCATCTTCCCAAAGGAATCCCTCGCCGCTATCATCTTGCGACCACATCAAACCGGTAGCATTATCGGTAACTGTTCCATCATTGTTGTCAACAAAATCGTTGAAGCCATAAGTTTCAGTACCTCGTACAGCCCGTACAAATCTATTACCACTCATCGCTTTAATGTGTCCTGTCCAATCGTTAACAATAAATGAGGGCTCACCCATCACCTGCTCGTTCTGATATTCGCTTTCTACGAGGTAACGAGTAGCAGTCCATGAATGATGCATCGCAAGTTCTGAGCCATCACCAACCAGGTAAAAGTAGTCGGTATTGACCCATGGCCAACCCATTGAAAAATCCCTAATAGACCACAACTCTTTTACTGTAGGCAGACGCCAGTCGCTGTAGCCTCCGGTAGTTAATGTATCGCAATAGCTTGAGGCATCAGCCCATGACATGGCAAAAGTTGATACGGACTGTGTCCATGTCAAATTAGTAACATTGTCGGTGATGGCGCCATCACCGTTGTCGGTGTAGCTGGGGGAATTTCCAGTGTATTGCGCATCCTGTCCGTAGTACGCTTCTCCTTCTGTAGGAGGGGTGATTTGTGTGAGATTATCGTAAGTTAATCCCTGGTATGTATCCACAATGGGATAGGTGAGGCTAGCGTTAGTATTGATATCATCAACGTTATCTTTTTTGCAACCACTCAATAACGAAGTCGCCACCAATAAAAAAGTAAATAAAACTACTGCTAATGATTTTGGTGCATGAACTGATTTCATAATTTTAAATTTAAAATGAATATTTTATTTTTTTACAAATGAATTACGTTACTATGGAACGCTATCTCTCTCTTTGTGGTTGTTGTTTACTTTGTTCTTTCAAATAAGCTTCGTACTTGCTAGTTTGCTCCTTGGTTAGTTCAGCCTTTACCTGTTTTTCAAAAGCTTTTTTTTGCGTTTCCATTTCTTCCCTGTCGGGGCGGCTATTGCCTGAAGTTTCTTCTTTCATCTCTGCAAAATGCGCTTTATACAGTTCAAGTACTTTTGTTTCCTGGGCTGGACTCAATGCAATTTCATCGACCATATCGCTAACCATTGTTTCAATTTGTTTGTCGGTAGGAATAGAAGGTGGGCCCTGCTTGCCGCCTTTTTGGCCGCCCGGTTGAGCTTGAATCAGGGTTACACTTAAAATTACTGTCATAACGACGAGTAATAAACGAATTGTTATTTTGAATTTTGTTTTCATGATATAATAACTTAATGTTTTATAATTTAAAGGCAAAGGAACAGCCGATTTGATTAAGAAAAAAAAGTATTCAATGGATTGGGTGATTTTATCAACGAAGCAGGTCAATAGGCTATTGTTTTAATTTTCAGTGATATTAACTGAATTTACTGAGGACAAAAAAAAGGAACCAACTTATCAGGTCAGTTCCCTATATCAACGTTTGAGTTTAATGTAACTGAGAAAATTTACCCTTAGTTTCAGAAGTTAATTAAAGCATTGACAGATTATCATAATGTAATTAATATTTTTGTTTGATTCATTGTACATCACGTACAAGTCGAACATAGTTGTAATAACGTTCACCACCTTCGCCCAGCGGACCACCTTCATATTTGGTATCGAAACGAACACCCCCGGCGCCATGAAAATCCTGTCCTTCACCATCAACAGCCATTCCAAAGGCAACATACCAGGCATAGTAATATGGTTCGCCTGAAGTAAAAGATGCTGATGTACTTGTCCAGTAGTATCCGTAGTCATCGTTACCTGCTTCGTTAATTATTGGTGTACAAGTAAAAAACGCAGGATCGATGGCCGGGCCAACTTTTAATTCATCAGTAGCACTGGGTGAGTATCCATAATCGACAATACTTTGAAGTTCCTTCACATTGGGTAATCTCCAGTTGGAATGTCCTGCAAATTCACTGTTTTCTGCATAAGTCAATGCAGCAACCCAGTATATTCCTTCACCATTATCATCCTGCATCCACATCAATCCGGTTGAATTATCTGTAATGGTTCCATCACCATTATCCACATACTCGTTAATACCGTAATCATCACCGCGAACGGCTCTAACGTATTTTCCGCCAACAGGTCCCGTAGCTTCTGCTGAGTATGCTTTAATATGACCTGTTACATGATTTACACCCATTGCTGAATTTGAACCGCCTTCAACTGTAACACCTACATAGTAATTACTGGACCAAAATTGCTCATCCTTAGTCACATGACCGCTCGCAAGGTTGAAATAATCTGTGTTGAGATATGGCCAGCCTGAACCAAAATCACTGATTGAGTACAGCTCTTTACAGCTTGGCATACGCCAATCATCATAGCCATTTAATTCAAGGCTCTCGCAATATTCTACAGCTTCAGCCCATGTATAATCATCTGAGGAAGGTATCTGCTGCCACATTAACCCAGTATTCTGATCAGTGATGGTTCCGTCTTCATTATCCTGATACGACATTGTTTCACCTACTAGATAATTTGCATCCTGTCCGTAAAGTTCATCACCAGGATTAAGTCCTGTAATAACATTACCATCGGCATCGTAAGTAGCAGTCTGGCCGGTTGCAATAAGCAGATAGTTGTTTACTTCAGGTACTATTCCGTTGTTATCATCACCGGCATCATCATCTTTTTTACATCCTGTGAAAGTAACCATAAGTGCCATGGTTAATACAGGGATCATTTTCAATAAGTTCTCTGGTTTCATAATATACTGTTATTAAATTATTTGAAGCAAAAATATTATAGTATGGTGTGTTCCTTAGTGGTGAAAATTTTGAGAATGCCCTGTTCGATCTATTGTTTGATTATAGTTTTTGTATGAACTGCAAAATTAGCCGTGATTACCCTTATGAAATAAACTCCATTGTTCAGATGGCTGATATCCAGAGTTATATTTTGCTGATTCGATTCTTCTTTTACTAATAGGACTCCGGTAATACTATAAACATAAGCTACAAGTATTTCATCATCACCAACTATGGTTAATTGATTTTTTGCAGGATTTGGATAAATCTTTAAACTGTTATTATCCATAGTTGACCCTTCGATACCAGTTGTGCCAATATTCCTTACCAGCCTTACATAATTGTAATAACGCTCACCATCTTCACCCTGAGGACCGCCTTCATATTTTGTATCGAAACGTACTCCACCTGCTCCGTGGAAATCCAGTCCTTCGTTGTTTACTGCACGACCAAAAGCAACATACCATCCATAATAATAAGGTTCGCTTGCACGGAAAGGTGCAGATGTGCCGGTCCAGTAATATGCATAATCGTCATCACCAGCTTCATTGATTATTGGAGTACAATTGAAAATCGGATCAATAGCCGGCCCAACTTTATCAGGATCGGTAGCACTTGGTGAGTATCCGTAATCAACGATACTATGAAGTTCTTTAACATTTGGCAACCTCCAGTCGTCATGACCTGCAAATTCGCTGCTCTCAGCATATATAAGGGCTGCTTTCCAGTCAATCCCATCTTCACTGTCATTTTGCGACCACATTAATCCTGTAGCATTGTCAGAGATAGTTCCATCACCATTATCAACATACTCATTAACTCCGTATGCATTACCGCGAACAGCCCTGACATATTTACCTCCTACAGGGCCTCCTGAATTTGCGGCATATGCTTTAATATGCCCTGTTACATGATTTACACCAAAAGCTGCATTTGAACCTCCTTCAACAGTAACACCAACATAAAAGTTGCTTGACCAATATTGCTCATCTTTGGTTATTTGTCCACTGGCAAGTGTGAAATAATCTGTATTAAGATAAGGCCACCCTACATTAAAATCACTAATTGAAAATAATTCTTTCAGGCTTGGCATTCTCCAGTCATCATATCCTGCGAATACAAGGTTTTCACAATAATCAACAGCTTGTTGCCAGATAAAATTCTGTGAATTTGGTACCTGTTGCCACATCAACCCTGTATTTTCATCAGAAATGGTCCCATCGCTATTATCAGCAAATGAGAACTCAAGGCTTGAGTATTGTGCATCCTGACCATATAGTGAATCACCAGGCGAAGGACATGTAATAGTATTTCCGTCCTCATCGTAGCACTGGATTTGTCCTGTTTCAACTACTTTGTACTCTTGTGCTGTAAGAGTAAAATTAAGGAGAACTATTACGCAAAGGAAAAACAGTTTTGAAAGTAAATTAGCCCTTTTCATATTCTTGTCTTTTAAAATTATTATGATACAAACATATGGCTTTGATAATGTGCAGAAAAATAAAATCAATGTTTGGTGGGATATTATCAACGAAAGGGGAAAATTAGGTTGTCGTTGATGTTGAGTTGTTTCGTGATGTGGTTTCAAAAACTAGTCTGGAGTACTAAGCGTAGTCTCCAGACTACGCTTAGTATCAAACTTGTTTATTTTCATAGATATCTCAACGCAGTGGTGAAGTTAGACAAACTGGGTTTTATTTCGTTACACTTTTGAAACCTGAGACTAATAAAAAAACCGGTATAATATCCGAAGATATTTTCCCGGCCAGCTTAACTAAAACCGCAATAAACAAAAACTCTTCTATGATTGCTAATTAACGTACGACAACACTGCACTATTTCTTGATTGCACATGTGTTTTCAAGGTGGCAACTGCCTGATCGAAGTTTGCGTCATAATTAATATATGTATAACCCGATTCTTCTGCGTAAGCATAATCCTTTAAAAGTTCATAATATCCGGCATAGGTTGTTACCATATCGGAGGGGATAAAAACCTCGTCAATAAATTGTTTTGCATAAACTTTATATTTTTCTTCATACTCATCAACATCCATCAGGTATCTGATTAATGGCCAGTTGTTTCCAACCTCACTTAACGACAAACTTAAGGCGTTACCCATTTTGCCATTTTGTAAAGCTTCGTTATTATCCCAGGGAATCCATGTAAGCAGATTATTATCAGGATTATTATACAAATAGTAGTTGTGTGTCATCTTACCATATGTATCCCAGTTTTGCATAACAGTATTTGCAGCAAGCCATTTCAAAAATCCATCCACATTTAAAACAGTATTTAGGTTAGATTTCCATTTTTCAATATCCGTTGTTCTATCAGAACTATTAATGATATTATAAAGTGATTCCACATCTGAATAATCGTTCTCTGCTTCGTTGCTTTTCTTTTCCATTTCCGATTCATCAAATGTACCTGAAGCAAAACTGGCGGCATCACCATCAGGTTTATAAAGGTTTCCTTCATCGTTGTTGAACTGGCTTTCCAGCACAGTGTCATCAACCTCTTCAACCAAAGTATACACTCCATAGTATTGTGGCCCTGATCCATTATCAATGTAAACAACACAAAACGTAGTTTGGGATGATGCCAAACCGAAATTACGGAATAAATCGGCACCAACTTTTTCACGCATAAGCGAAGCATCATCAAAGTTATTGTTAAGATTGAGTTGTTTAAAACCATAAAACCTTTGATTCTCGAGTTCGGGGTAATCATCTTCAAATTCATCGAAGTCAAGCTTGAAGGATAGTTTATTGTTACCGGATTGGTATGCAGATTGAAGACTGGAATTACCTTTGTAGCGTACCCCTACATTGTACCAATGTGTATCATTGAATTTAAATGAACAAGGAACCCAAACCATATCATAGTCACTCGAACCCACACCTCCACCTCCGGGGCCACCCGAACTGCCTAATTGATCATCCAAATCCGACTGCATTATTGACCAATTTGTACTATTTATCACAATATCGAACCTCAAAACAGTATTTTGCTCAAAAACTACCTGATAATCAGGATCAACATTATTGCTGTGTGTGATTTCTGTCCAGTCGGCATAATCTGAAATCTCTCCCGTTATTTCATCAGTAATATCAGTTTTTCGACAACTGATTACAATAATCATTATTAAAATGATAATTGAATATCCTAAAATATGTCTTTTCATGTGTTTATAATTTATGTATTTATCGGTCACATGGAACTCTCATGCAAAAAATAATCATGCCTTTGTGTGTAATAAATGATGATTTTTTACATGTTTGTTTCATCTCTCTAAAGTTTTATTTTATAACCTAGACTAAAAATATGGTTGTTTTTATCTTTCTGAAGATAATAATCAAACCTGTAGCTTGCGCCTATATAGTTTTTCTTAAACAGCTTATAGTCAAGACCGAGCTTATACCTCACTTTATACATGCTATTATCCGACAGCTGGTGAAACAACTCTGCACTCAGAGTAGGTGTTAACTTACAGTCTTTTATGTCGTAACCAAGGGCAGCCTTATATCTTAAATATTTGTTATCAGAATCATCATCGGCATAATTAGTATATCGAAGCATTAATTCTGGCATAAACCTGTCGAAATCCTTCTTTAGAGTAGCACCAAATTCATATCTATGCAGGTATTCAGTATCTTTTTCATCTCTTGGGTTAACAATAAAGCGATAGCCTCCACTTAAGTAAAGCAATTTTAATGGTTTGTAAACAATCTCGGTTTCCAACAAGTATCTGTCAACTGAGAAATCATCCTTAAAGCGAGCCTCTGGAGTTATGTTTATTTTAAACTTTTTAATTGGTTTTAACGATAGCTTTACCGATGTGCGGTATTCGAAATCGTTTACAACATCCTGTGCGGATACTTGTATCACAATAATAACTAAGCATAGTGCCAATAAATATGTTTTTCTAATATTCTTCATGTTCTTACTCCAATTATTTTGTTCCATTTACATTAAAATAAAGTCTGATTATAGCTATATCTTTCAAGAAATCTATCCTTTTAATTTCATAGCGAACGATATCAATTCCAGTTCTTTTTTTAAGATCAGCCAATAACACTTCCTCGCTCATTGTGTGGATATTTTCTATCTTTTCATAAATTAATTTGATAGATTGTTCCTGTTTAAGCATAAGTTGTTTTTCCAGGATCCAAAGTCCAAAAACAATCGCAGTATTTGTAAATACCAGTTCTGCATAACTCACCTTTTTATTCGCAAGGGCGTTTATTACTGAAATTCCAATGATTACAAATAGATAGGTCATTTCCTTAATTGGAATAGCATCAGTACGATATCTTATAATTCCGAAAATGGCAAACAGTCCTAGAGCAAATCCCAATTCCAATTTTACATTATTAAGCAATGAGCTTAGAAAGAAAACGATAACACCAATGGCTATGTAGCTAAAATAGAAATCTTTACGCTTACTATTTTTGGCATAGATAAAATGAACAACAATAAAAATAAGTAGGGTGTTTAAAGTGAACCTGACCAACAGATCACTGAAGTCATCCATATTAATAAGTTTAATCCCTAAAAAACGGAATTGATCTTCCCAGGTAATAATTTCGGAAATGGCTCCGGTAGTTGAGTTTACAATATCAGTTGTAACAAATGTCTCTAACATATCTTTCTAATTTATAGTATATAATTCTCTTTTTGTACTAATTACTTTTTCAATCTTTCTAATCTTATTTTTAAAAGCATTCCGCTTAAGCTCACTATCAGTTACCGTACGTCCGATACAATATTTACTAAAGCCTGCGATTTTTAACCGATGATCTCGTAATGCCAATTTAAGTGCTGATATTTCTGAATTCCCCTCCGATTTTATCTCAACTATAACCAATTGGTCAAGAGCAACACATTTGTTTTCTTTTTTGTATTGAAGATTCAGATCTACTGTGCAACGCTCTTTAAAATTTTTATTTACCAGAGTTAAACGGGTAAAATTATTTTGCAAAGATAATTGTAAATCATTGGCACCATAAGGTGTGTTTGATTGTATAAAGAGATCTTCCTTTTCCGTAAACTTATTACTCGTTACATCTGTTGGTATCCGTTTTTTTATTGTACGCCCCTTATTACTTTTAAATTTTATTTCAAGAAACCCAATCCCTGAATTCAAGTATATTCTTTTACGTATCTTATATCGGTTCAGTTTTCCATTATGGTGGGCGGTAAACATGTCATTTCTCAATGTGTCGAAATATGTTGTTGAATAGGACATTTGATAATTTCCATCAATTTGCAATATATAATATTGATTATCTATTGAATCGAGTAAGGATTGCAATTCAGATACTGAAAACCAATATTTATGATCAGTTCTATTCATCAGTTTCACTTTATCCATTTCCTGGAGACTTATAATTTCAAACGATTCAGTATTCAACATAACTACCTTTCTAGTACTTATTAAGTTATTATTTAATGCAAAGACACACCATAAATCAATAGTTACCAAATAAAATCAATGTTTAGGGATATTTTATCTACGAAAGAGTAGTTGGTAGTATTTAAGATGCTTTCTCAAACGCCGGAATATTACCACAAAGTAATAGCCAAAATCCCTACAAACGTGGATGTTGAGTTTATTATTTTGCATTTGATATTAAAATTTGTCTTTTATCAAATATTGACATCTTTTTGATGATATATAATGTCCCGGTAAACTTTTTTATAAAACATTAACTTTTTGAAAAAACATTTGTCTTTGATAATATAAGCATTGCTAAATCAAAGGTTTGTTTTTAGATTTGGATTAATTATTGTCAACTATCTCAACTTACATTCGGCTACTTATAATATTGGTTAGAAATTATTAACTGATAAAGCATATTTTTACAGATGGAAATAATTCATCACAAAACTTGAACTCGCTATCTTAACTAAACTTACATACAGGGTTTTTATTCTTTTGTTGTTAACTATAGCAACATTTATGGGTGCTCATGCTCAGCTCACTAAAATAATGGGAACAGTAAGTGATAGTGCCAGCGGCGAGCCCATGCCATTTGTTAATATAATTATTAAAGGAACCAGCGTAGGTGCCACAAGTGATTTTGATGGTAAGTACTCCATCGAAACACTATCATCGGGCGATACTATTATTGCATCCTTTATAGGATATAATAGAAAATCGACTCATATTTCAAATGGAATATTTCAGGTTATTGATTTTGTAATGACCTCACAACATGTTCTGTTAGCTGATGTGATAATCCGTCCCGGGATTAATCCTGCCGAAGTATTGCTCGAAAAAATTATCAAGAATAAAAGAAACAACAACCGTGATCATTTTGATGCATATCAATATGAAGCCTACACCAAAATAGAACTCGATGCTAACAATATAACCGAGAAATTCAAGAATAGAAGGATATATAGGCCGTTTCAATTTATTTTTGATAATGTTGACACATCTACAGTAAATGGGAAAACTTATTTGCCAATTTTTTTAAGTGAAGCTATTTCGGATGTTTATGCTAAAAAAGAACCCAGGTCATTTATTGAAAAAATTAAGGCAACAAAAATAAGTGGCATCAACAACCAAAGTGCTATGCAGTTGCTTGGAGATGAATTTCTGGGAACAAATATTTATGATAATTATATTCAAATATTCCAGTTAAACTTCGTTAGTCCTATAGCTGATGGAAGCCTTCCTTTTTATAAATACTATTTGGTCGATAGTGCCTATTTTGAGGGTAACTGGTGCTATAAGGTTATGTTTAAACCCCGCCATAAGCAAACCTACACCTTTAACGGAAATTTTTGGGTACACGACACAACATTTGCAATAAAGGAAATAGAAATGCGTGTTGCTGAAGATGTTAATATGAACTTTGTTAACGATCTGGTAATTAATAAAACCTTTCAGTTAGTTGATGGCGAACATTGGGCATTAACCCGAGACTACACAGTTGGTGATTTTAACTTGATTGAAGGCAATAAAAAAGTGCTTGGGTTTTTTGGTAAAAAAACTACTTCATACCGAAATTATATACTTAATCAACCAAAGGAAAACGAGTTCTATAAAGCTCCGGTTAATGTAATTGTTGCCGATAGTGCTGATGATCAAACCGAAGAGTTTTGGTCGGGTAGCAGGCATGAAGAGTTGAGCAAAGATGAGCGAACGGTATATTACATGATCGATACTCTCAGTACAATTCCGCAATTTAAAACTTATATAGATATTGTAGAGATGGTAGTAACCGGATACTATGTAAAAGGAAAGTTTGAAATTGGACCATATGCCTCTATGATAAGCTTCAATGCTGTTGAGGGAGCACGGTTTAGGTTTGGTGGGCGTACCAGTAACGAATTCAGCAAAAAGGTTATGATAGGAGGGTACCTAGCCTATGGAACTTTGGATAGCAGGTTTAAGTACGGAGGGAACGTACTTTATATGTTTAATAAAAATCCGCGCCGGGCATTAAGTGGCTCATTTAAGTATGATTTGGAACAACTAGGGGCAAGCCAAAATGCATTTAGAGAAGACTTTTTTCTGGCCTTCCTTTTCCGGCGTCAACCTGCCGACAAGTTATCCTTGGTAGAGGAAATTAAGTTAAGCTATGAACATGAATATTTTACCGGATTTAGCAATACTTTTATTCTAAAAAATAGAAATTTATATCCCATAGGTGGTACTACGTTCGAAATTAATGACCCTTTGCCTGATGATTCTACACACAAAATAATTGAAGATGCAATAACTTCAGCCGAGATTGGTGTTGATTTAAGATTTGCGTATAAAGAGCGTATTTCGATGGGAGAGTTCGAGCGTATCAGTCTTGGGGCAAAGTTCCCGATCGTAAATATTAAATATGCCTATGGTATTCCCAACCTATTTAAAAGCGACTACGAATATCATAAACTGCAATTGAGCGTAAAGCATTGGTTTAATGTATTTAATATTGGATGGTCGAGATTTAGGATTGAGGGCGGTAGAATTTGGGGAACTCTGCCTTATCCATTACTTAAACTTCATGAAGGAAACGAAACATATTTTTTTGATGAGGCTGCATTTAATATGATGAACTATTATGAATTTGTTAGTGATAAATATTTAAAGGTGTTCTATACACATCACTTTAACGGATATTTGTTTAACCGAATACCACTTTTTAGAAAGCTGAAATGGCGCGAAGTAGCATTTGTAACAGGCCTAGTTGGAGGTATGGATCAGAAAAATCGAGACTATTCAGTTCGCCCACAAGACATGTATTTTCTCGACAAGCCATATTTTGAAGCTGGTGCAGGTATCGAAAACATCTTTAAAATATTACGTGTTGATGCTGTTTGGCGGTTATCATACCTCGATCATCCAAATACTTCTCCATTTGGGATCAGGTTTAGTATGCAGTTTAATTTTTAATATTTATTCGCCTTCTTTTCTCTTTTCTCAGCTTTTTTCTCTTTTGGAGTTTTTGCTGACTCTTTTTTTTCAGCTTTCTTAGCGTTTTGTCCTTTTGCCATGATTATATATTTTAAATATTTATAATATTAATTGAGTGGTACTGCTCCAAGAAGTTTAAGATAATTATTGTGATTATGCTCAACCATCAGCCAATGATCGTACCAATTAATAGAGTCAAATACATTTGTCCCAGATGGGTTTGTTGTAACAGGAAAATTCCCAATCGTATCTGCCACAACAATATTATAGTACTTTATTCCTCTTGAGGTAAGAGAATCTTGTGCTGTCCTAATTATAAGTCGGTAAAGCGATGATGTTTCAACAGGAATATTTTTATCAATAATGCCAGGTAAATTTGAGTAACCATATGGAATCATATCCAATGAATTTACGTACATACTAAATGATCCATCCAGTGGAAGAGTACTTAAAAAATTGTCTCTAAAACTTTTGTTTACCCATCCCGGGCCTGCAAATGCATAAGTGGAAAACGAAAACTTATCCTTTAACTGATCGTTTGTTATTAGCCAATATGCTATTAGAGGGGCAAGACCACCACCAAGGCTATGCCCTGTTACAAATAGTGGGATTTTCGTTGAAGTAGAAATCGATTTCAAGTAATCCTCAAGAGTTGATCCGTTATCCGGATCTTTAGTTTCTAGTATGCTATTAAAGTCATTCATCGATCCTCTTGATACTGAATCACCTGATTTCCCATAGCTGAATTCAACAAGTTTAAATACGTCAACATCCGATAATATATTACCTATTGAATGAACATTTGTGCCTCTTATGGATATCGCAAATGCAGGACTATCACCAGTTGTGTTAGTAGCAACATAAACGAGGTTTTCGTTGTTAGGTGTAATCCCAGGGCCCCATGCTAAACTCCAATTACCACGTGTTGTGAGCGATGTGTCGGAAAGTAGATTTAATATGTAATGTTTAATAGTGTCAGGAACCGAATCGTCTGCTACGTAAGCTATGGCTGACAATGTCATCATTTGACCCGGCAGATTAGGATTTTCAAGTCCGATATCATCCGATGAGTCATCATCTTTTTTGCAACCCTCAGAAAAGATAAATATTGATAGAATTATTAAGCCAGCAAATAGTAGATTCTTTTTCATAGTAGCAGAGCAGATTGTTAATTATACAAAAGTAATCTTATTTAGATCAATTTCAAATAATATTAATTACTTATAAGTTTTATTAGCCAGCCGTTTTTTCATCATAGGTATACTAACGAAAACAAAGAGAAGAGTAACTGAGAGCGGCCCAAAGATCGTCCACCAAATAGAAAAATCAACCACTACACTCATAAAATACAGACCCCACCAAAACAGTACTTCGCCGGCATAATTAGGATATCTTATTAATCCCCAAACTCCTTTTTGCAATCGCTCATTTGAGCGATGCCCTGATTTTAAATGGAGTCTTAGTGTATCATCAGCAGTTTTTTCGAGGTATATTGCGGCCATTGTAAAAAATACGGTAGATACAGTAAACCATGAAGTTGGAGAGGCAGCCGTTGAATTGAAAGCATAGAACAAGGGAACTAAACCCGCAAACACAATTGCAGTGGGTAACAAATGAATTCCAAAAAAGCTCACCAGCCAATAATACCTGCCGGTACGTTTTTTAATATTAACATATCTCCAGTCTTCATCCTCAAACCCATCCCACCTCAATATCCAGTTCCAGGTTAATCTCGTTCCCCATATAACTACTACTACCCATAATATTTTGTAATAGAAATCTGTTTGTGCTGAATTGAAAAGCCAATAAATAACTATAAAAATAGGAGCTGCACTCCAATATGGATCATATACACTAGAGTTACTATGACGAACACTAAAAATAAAAACTATAATCATGGCAATAAAATCAGCCAAAGCTGTTTTCAATAATATGTTGGCAATTGGTGTGTACTTAAGTGTAACAATTGCAGCCATAAGTGCAATTGAATAAATCACCAATATATGAAGCAGATCTTTTACTTTTTGTTTCATGATAGCTGATTGATACTTATCAACTACAAAGGTGGGAATTAAACATGGAATATGCAAAATAAAACGACGGATCAAACCAAATATTTGGCGGGAATATTGTTTACAAACGAATTTTATTCATAATTCAAACCTATGGATTTTCAATCCATGGTGATTTAATTGCTATTAGATAACAATCATATATTATCTGCTTTTAGTCAAGTTTTCCTCTAACAACTGTTGCAACTTCAGAAGCCTTTGAGGTAACCAGAAGAATTTTCCCATTGGGATCTAATAGTATCATCCTGGGGATAGAGACCACACCATATTCAACTACTACCGGAGATTCAAATCCCTTTATGTCAATTAGTTGAATGTATTGAATACCATCAGCCTCAACAGCATTTAGCCAACTGGTTTTATCGGTATCAATAGAAACTCCTACGATTTCAAATCCTTTGTCCCTATAATCTGCATAAAGTGAAACGAGTTCTGGATTTTCTTCACGGCAGAAATGGCACCATGAAGCCCAAAAGTCGATTACTACATATTGACCTCTATAATCAGAAAGATTTATTTCATTGCCATCTTTATCAGGAAGGGTAAACTCAGGAGCTATTTGGCCAGCTTTTATGCCTATTTCAACGTCACCTGATGAAGGGATGTCATTGGTTTTCTTGCACGAACTTACTATTATCATAAGTATTGCTGCAATTATGATAAGTATTTTTGAATTTGATTTCATCTGTTTTTTGCATTTATTTGTTGCAATAGTCGTGATAAACATTGATTCCTTACAAAACAATGAAAAAATATTACATAAAATCAATAAATAAATATTTTGTGCTACTGTTTATGGGATAATCCTTATTATCTCAAACGAGTAATTATCACCTTGCTTTATTACCTTAAAAACGGAATATGGGGTAACCGCATTTCCCTCATTATCAATATCGCAATTACCACTTGCTCCTATATAATCAATATTCGAACTTTGTGTAATTGTTTTCATTGATTCCCATCCTAGTGAAGGAAAAACAATGGAGTCGCCACTGTTATAGTGTGATATGGGTCTTATATTTTCAGCAACCATCTCTCTGAATATGTCAATAGAAACCACTCCAACACTATTCAATGTTTTTTCCAATGCAAGAGCATAGAGATATCCAATATCATAAAATTGAGCATTATAGGAAGCCACATCCTGATCAAACTCCTGAAATAGTTTTTCCTTAAAGTAGATGTATTCAGTACTAGCAGTATCAGCGGAGGGGAAGGCTCCAAAGTTTCTTGGATGACCATTAACCTCTCCTAGTATAAAGTCGATTGGTGCCTGGAAAAAGTCTGAAGAATAAAGACCATCACATAGAATATATGTGGTATTAGTTATTTTGTTGCTTGTGTATATACTTCCAAGGACTGTGAAAAATTCGTTGTAAACAACTGGGTTTAGCATGGATACAAATATTCCATCCGGATTGTTAATGAGTAATTGATCCATTTTATTACCATAGTCAGGATCGTTGGCACTAAAATTAACCATTACCGACGCTCCGCTCCCATATGCTGTCTGAAACGCATTTGCAAGTTCCATTGAATACGCATCTCCATCTTCAACAGCAATTGCAATATTGGTAATTCCATAATCAACTGCTTGATCTGCCAACACATTGGCTTCAAATGGATCGGGTGAACATAAGCGTTGAAAATATTCAGAAATGCCCGAGAGGCTTGAAGCGGTTGCCGAACCTGCAATAATCGGGTAATGAAATGGTATTCCCACTTCGTTTACAACCCCGGTGGATGAGGAGGAAAAGCTTGTTACCATACCTACCAAAAACAGACTTTCGGCAATAATGTTTTGTGCTGCAATTGATGCAGCAACTTCTCTGTTGGCACCTTGAGAACTTTTAATATTAAGTCTGATTTCGTATCCATTACCAACACCACCTGATGCGTTTATTTCATTTATTGCTGTTCTTAAAGCATTCTCTCTAAGTGTTCCTTTTTCCTGATCTAAAGGAAGAATTACCCCTAGAGTTACATACTTAATTTCGGTATTTGTATTATTATTTTTTTTGCATCCGGATGAAAGAGTAAATGCAACTGCAAGAGTTATTGCCATGGCAATTGTAAGGAAAGTATTAGTTTTCATGGTAGATAGGTTTATGTGTGATTTTAGATGCAAAGTAATAATGGAATATCGTAAGTGCATCTGCTTCAGCAAATATAATTATATTTTATGAAATATTTATTGTGCCTGAAAACATAACTTTATCAGGTAAATTGTATCTAATTTCAGGAACTATAGTTCCATTGATCACGATCCTACAAGTTTGAATATCAGTTTTTAATCAATCATTTTTTTATAACGAATGTGTATTTATGATTGCTTTTACAAGCAAAAAATTTAACCATAACGTAGCACAAAGGTAATCACGAAGTAGCAGGAAGGCCTATCTTTCTAATATATGGTATTCAAATAAAATATGTTTTCCCAACCTCAGCGTAGTCTCTGACTACGCTATCTGGAGTTAATATCCTCAGATATTATGTTTAATCACAAAGTACATAACAGCACTGAAATCAGGAGATTTATACACCACCATGCATAGCCAGAGACTACACAGAGTTGAAGTTCAAGTTTGATTCTGAGGCACGGACTATTAGTTCATGTCTTTTTTTTTTGATAAATAATGAAAAAAAATCATTGTTTGGAAAGTGGTCAACATCAGATTAGTTATCTGTTAATAATTCACAATTAGTTGTTAATTTATTGTTATAGGTAAATTTTGTACAATACAATGCTAGTTTTGCAACGTATGTTTGACCTTTTATAATGAACAAAATGCAAGTAATTATCTGAAAATAAGGTAATTTAACTAAAAAACTAATTTAACTAAAAAAAAACAAGCAATAATGAAAGTAAAAATTACGCAAATAATCGTTCTGGTTTTTGTAACAATGCTTTTTTCGTATTGTTCGAAAGAAACAGATAAACTAACACTTACTGATAATGGTAATGAGACAGAATTAAAAACAGCCCCCGAATGTATTGGATACCCTTTGCAGGACTATATGCCACAAAATACCTTAATGACTTCTTTCGAAGATCTAATTATTACGGGTAATATGATCTCGAAGTCTGTCACAAATCCTAATAGTCCTTTATTTCCAACATATGTGCAATGTGATGTTACGAATTCCACAATCACTTTACCTCAGCTTGCTTCTTCGGTTTCAATTAGCTGCTATTACGGTGGTAATAAATGGGAGTCACAAATAACTGCATATGATATTAATGGAATTCCAATTGGTTCTGACAATAGTGGTAATATTAATTCAAGAGGATGGGAAAATTTATCAATATCTGATATAAATGGTAAAATTGCCTATATTACCCTAAGAAGAGCTTCAACTATACAGTTTTCAAGGTGGAAAAACTTGCAAGTTTGCTATGCAGCTTCTTGTGAGATTCCTACAGCTTATGCAGATACTGACACTCCTGTTATTTGGCCACCAAATAATAAAGAAGTTGAAGTAATATTCTTTGGGAATAATACTAATGATTGTGAAGATGCAACTTATACTCTGGTTGATGAATATGGAGAGTACTCCTATTCAGGTGATATCCCTGACGGACCTTATTCCATTGACTTAATTTTAAGAGCAAAAAGAAATGGCAAAGATAAGGATGGAAGAAAGTATACGTTTACGATCACTTCTTCCAATGACGAAGGAACAACTTCAGCCTCTGTTGATGCAATTGTTCCGCATGATAACAGACCGTAACCGGAGTACTGCTTTTAAGAATTCGTATCTTTCAGATATAATATTTTGATTAACCCCGTTCTTTATGTCGGGGTTAATTTTTTTATTACAAAACAAATTATTCCCTTCCGAAATTAGTATAGTAATTTTAACCAGAAATTTCCGGTTAATACTATTAAAACCATTGGAATAGCCCAATACATGAGAGAAGCAATCAGCGAAAATACGATCAATCGTTTATTCAACTTTCCATCATGGTTTAATTTTAGAATTCCTATTGTCGCAACTAATAAAAATAATAATCCCGAATAAAAACCGGGTGATATTTTTAACAAAATCAGCGACCCGATAATATGTTCAAGGCTATTCATTATTGACCAAAACAAAATGCCCACACCTAAAAATAGATACTTTTCATTTTTCAGAAATAATACTAATCCTAATAATAAAAACACAAAAAAGAAAAGATTATTGATTAACCAATGAGGGTAACTTAGCACAATGGGCAATCCAT